>DATGLO010000309.1:0-5427 GCA_035294105.1 Allostellaceae bacterium | reverse complement strand
CGCCATCAGCCGCAAGCCCTGCAACGTGTCGAGTGGCGCTTTCGGCGGCTTGGCGAGATGCACATCGGCTTGCGGGTAGACGGTCATGAAGAGCGGCACGACATCCTTGAAATCGGGATCGAGCGCGCCCGATTTGTAGAGCCGCCAGAAGGCAACCGACGCATCGGCGGATTTCTCGGCCTGGAAGGGCAGCATCGAGAATTCCGCATGCGGGAAAGTGCCGGTCAGATTGCCGAGGCTGCCCCAGGCAATCTGCACCACGTCGTTCAGGACGCGATCGTAGAAATTCGTCGGATTGACGATGCTCATCCCGTCGCGGACATCGAGATGGAGCACGCCTTTGCCGACCTCGTTCACGTGATCGGCCCAGGGATGGAACATGCGCACGGCGACATGCGTGCCGGTCGGCCCGTCCGTGGCGAAGATAAGCGTCGTCTCGTCGCCACGCGCCGCGCGCGCGGCCAAAAAACTCAAGCCCAGCGCCCCGATCCAAGCTTTTATCGTCACACCGTCCTCCCCGTCTCCGCCGCGTGTCACCTTGCCGGGACGCCCGGCCAAATGCAAACTGTCGCCTCGACGACAGGGAGCGAGCGATGCTGAGCGAGAGCGAAAACCGAATCATGACCGAGGTGGGGCCGGGCACGCCGGGCGGCAAGATGCTGCGCCGATATTGGTGGCCGATCCAGTTCAGCGAGCACGTCAAAGACCGGCCGCTGAAGGTTCGGCTGCTCGGCCAGGACTTCGTCCTCTTTCGCAGCGGCAAAGGCGAGGTCGGGATGCTCGACCTGCATTGCCCGCACCGCCTCACCTCGCTCGAATATGGCCGCGTCGAGGAGCGCGGCATCCGTTGCTGCTATCACGGCTGGATGTTCGCGCCGGACGGCACGTGCCTCGATACGCCGACCGAGCGGCCCGAAAGCACCTTCAAGGATCGTGTTCGCGCCAATGCCTATGAGGTGCGCGAGCTCGGCGGCTTCGTCTTCGTCTATATCGGGCCGAAGCCGGCGCCGGTACTGCCGCGCTACGACGTGCTCGTCCGCGAAGACGGCAAACGCGTCATCGGCTGCGACGAGGACTATTGCAACTGGCTGCAGAAGGCCGAGAACGGCGCGGACCTGCCGCATCTGCCGTTCCTTCATGCCAGCGTCTATCCGAAAATGGCGATGAAGACGCCGCTCGGCTACGACTACGAGGATAAGCCTTATGGCTTCAAGTGCATCCTTCGGATGCCGGAGCTGCCGCCGCGGATCATCCATTACGTGATGCCGGCGCATTCGCGGATTTCGACCACGCCGCGAGTCGGCGCGCTGCCCAGCCACGACATGCGCTTTCGCGTGCCGATCGACGATACGCTGACCTACAGTTTCTGGGTGCGTTTCCATCCGCTCGCCGACGCGAAGTTCGCGCTGGAAACGCAAGGCTTCTCGAACAAGCCGAGGGAATATCCGCGCGTCGAGGACGGCTACTGGAACATCCCGTCGAACGAGCAGGACCGGGTCGCGCAAGAGACACAGGGCGTCATCGCCGACCGCAGGCTGGAGCATCTTGCCGAATCCGATCGCGGCATTGTCATGCTGCGGCGCAAACTGCGCGACGACATCGATGCCGTCGCCGCCGGCAGGGATCCTGCCTGCATCATGCGCGATCCGGCGGATGACAAGATCGTTAAATTCGAGACGACCTTGAAAGAGGCGGACTATGTCCTCGAAAAAGTTTAACCGCCGCGCCGGCCTTGGCATCTTATCCCGCCGGAACTACGTTTTAATCGTGGACTGCGGAGCTAGCATCACATGCCATATGCGGACGCGACGCTAAGCGACGTCTACACCCAAACGACGGGCGAAGTCTTCATCAGCGGCATCCAGGCGCTGGTGCGATTGCCGCTCGTGCAGATCGCGCGCGACCGCAAAGCCGGGCTCAACACCGCAGGCTTCATCTCGGGCTATCGCGGCTCGCCCTTGGGCGGCTACGACCTCGAATTGCAGCGTTCCCATCGCTATCTCGAGGCCGCCGGCGTGGTCGTACAACCCGCCATCAACGAAGAGATGGGCGCCACCGCGATCTGGGGCACGCAGCAATTGCAGCTTTCGCCCGGCGCCAAGAAGGACGGCGTCTTCGGCATCTGGTACGCGAAAGGCCCCGGCGTCGACCGCTCCGGCGACGTGCTGAAGCACGCCAACGCCGCCGGCAGCTCGAAATACGGCGGCGTGCTCTGCATCGCCGGCGACGATCACGGCGCGAAATCCTCGACCGTGCCGCATCAAAGCGACCACGCTTTCATGTCGGCGATCATTCCCGTGCTCTACCCCTCGGGCGTGCAGGAATTCGTGCGCATGGGGCTGCTCGGCATCGCCATGTCGCGCTATTCCGGCTGCTGGGTGGCGATGAAGGCGATCGCCGACACGGTCGAATCGAGCGCCACGGTCGACCTCGCCGAAGAGCAGATCGAGTTCGTCGCACCGACCGATTTCGTTTTACCGCCGGACGGGGTCAACCTGCGCTGGCCGGACGATCGCTGGACACAGGATTACCGGCTGCAGAACATCAAAGGCTACGCCGCGGTCGCTTTCGGCCGCGCCAACGGCATCGACCGCATCGTCATCGACCCAAAGAACGCGCAGTTCGGTCTCGCCGCGTCGGGCAAAGCCTATCGCGATCTGCGCGAGGCGCTGTCGCTCTTGGGCATCGACCAAGCCGCGGCCGAGGCCATGGGCCTGCGACTCTTGAAGATCGGCATGCCGTGGCCGCTCGACCCGGTGCGCGTGCGCGAATTCTCGACCGGCCTGCAGGAAATCTTGATCGTCGAAGAGCGGCGCGAGATGGTCGAGAACCAGATCAAGCAGCATCTCTTCAATTGGCATTCCGACCAGCGGCCGCGCATCGTCGGCAAGTTCGACGAGAACGACAGACCGTGCCTGCCGCTGGAGCATGAGATCTCGGCTGAAATCATTGCCGATGTGCTGGTCGCGCGGTTGGAGCGCATCGACATGCCGGCCGAGCTGCGCGCGTCGATCGCCGCCAAGGCCGGCGAGATGCGCGCGCGCCGCAACCGGCTCGATGCCTACAAGCCGCCGACGACGCGGCTTCCTTATTATTGCCCCGGCTGTCCCCACAACACCTCGACCCGCGTGCCCGAGGGCAGCCGCGCGTTGGCCGGCATCGGCTGTCACTTCATGGCGCAGTGGATGGACCGCAACACTGAGACCTTCACACAGATGGGCGGCGAAGGCGTACCTTGGGTCGGCATCGCGCCCTTCACCAGCGAGAAACACGTCTTCGCCAATCTCGGCGACGGCACTTACATGCATAGCGGCATCATCGCGATCCGCCAGGCGGTCGCCGCCGGCGCCAACATCACCTACAAGATTCTCTTCAACGACGCGGTGGCAATGACCGGCGGCCAGGCGGTGGACGGCGCGATGACCGTATCGACGCTCATCCGCCAGATCGACGCCGAGGGCGTCAAAAAGATTTATCTGCTGACGATCGATCCGGCGCGCTATACGGCGGCCGCGCTGCCTGCGGGCATCGTCATCGAGCATCGCGACGCCATCGACCGCATACAGCGCGAGGTGCGCGAAATCCCCGGCTGCACCGCGATCGTTTACGACCAGACCTGCGCCACAGAATTGCGCCGCAAACGCGCGCGCGGCATCGCGCCGCAAGGCGCGTCGCGCGCCTATATCAATCCCGCGGTTTGCGAAGGCTGCGGCGATTGCTCGGACCAGAGCAATTGCATCGCCATCGATCCGCTCGAGACCGAATTCGGCCGCAAGCGCGCGATCAACCAATCGGCGTGCAATTCCGATCTCTCCTGCGTCAAAGGCTTCTGCCCGTCTTTCGTCACCGTTACCGGCGGCACGGTCAAGAAAAGCGAAGGTGCGAAACTGCCCGAGGTCGCGATCCCGGCGCCGACGGCGGCGACGTTGCCCGCCACGACGACCTACAACATCGCGATCACCGGCGTCGGCGGCGGCGGCGTGCTGACCATCGGCCATATCATCGGTATGGCCGCGCATATGGACGGCGTCGGCGCGCAGGTGCTCGACATCACCGGTCTCGCGCAAAAAGGCGGCGCCGTGGTGAGCCATGTGCGGCTCGCGCGCGAAACCAAGGACATCGGGGCGCAGCGCATTCCCGCCGGCGGCACCGATCTTTTGCTCGCGACCGATCTCGTCGTCGCCGCCTCGCCCGAGGGGCGCCAGCTCATCTCGGCAGCGCGCAGCCGTGCCGTCGTCGACACCCATGTCACCCCGGTCGCGAGCTTCATTCATAATCGCGATTTCGACTTTCAGGCGCCGGCGACCTTGGATGTGATCGAGCGCGCGCTGCACGAGCCGGCGGCGAAGCTCGATTTCCATCATCTCGCGCTCCATGCCTTTGGCGATTCGATCGCCGCCAATATGATGCTGGTCGGCCATGCCTATCAGCGCGGCTGGCTGCCGGTGAGCGAGCGCGCCTTGACCCGCGCCATCGAATTGAACGGCGTCGCTGTCGCGCTCAACCTCGCCGCCTTCCAATGGGGCCGTTTCCTGGCCGCTTTCCCCGATGAAGTCGCGGCTTTGACCGCGAAAGAGGAAAAGCACCGCTCGCTCGCCGCGATGAGCCTCAGCGAGATTATCGAGCATCGCGCGGCGCATCTGACGGCGTACCAGAATGCGCGACTTGCGCAGCGCTATCGCGATCGCGTTAACGCCATCCGCCCCGTCGAAGCCGCGATCGGCAAAGGCGAGCAGCTTACCCGCGCCGTCGCGATCAACTATGCAAAGCTTCTCGCCTATAAGGACGAGTACGAGGTCGCGCGGCTTTTCACCCATCCGTCTTTCCGCGCCGGGCTCTATGAGACCTTCGAGGGCAAACCGAGCCTCGCCTTCCATCTCGCGCCGCCGCTCTTTGCCCGGCTCGACCCGAATACCGGCCGGCCGCGCAAGATCAAGTTCGGCGCATCGATTATGCCGCTGTTCCGCTTGCTGACGTCGCTAAAGCGGTTGCGCGGCACGCCGTTCGATATTTTCGGCTACGGAACCGAGCGCCGCCGCGAGCGCGCGCTGATCGCGACCTATGAAGGCGGGCTCGACATCATCGCCGCGAAGCTCAGCGCCGACAACTACGCCTGCGCGATCGCCATGGCCGCGCTACCCGACAAGGTCCGCGGCTTCGGCCCGGTCAAAATGAAAGCCATCGACCAGTTCGAGCGCGAATGGCGGGCCTTGCAAGAAAGGCTCCTCGATCCCACCGCGCCGATCCAGCCGGCCCGCGCCGCGTGAGCGCCGTCCCGAGCCTCGATTTCGATCTCGGCAACGAGATCGACATGCTGCGCGAAACGGTCCGCGGCTTTGCCGAAAGCGAGATCGCGCCGCGTGCCGCCGAGATCGACAAGAGCGACGAATTTCCGCGCGATCTCTGGCCGAAGATGGGCGCGCTCGG
>DATGLO010000308.1:0-8992 GCA_035294105.1 Allostellaceae bacterium | reverse complement strand
GCAGAGATCGCGCGCTTCCTCGCCCTCGAAATCGGTGAACGAGACCGAGAACGGGCCGACCGAGCAGACGACGCCCATGCCCGGATCGAGCGTATCGAGATGCGCGAGCTGCGCCTCGAGGTCGAACCACTCGCCGCCGGTATTGGAGATGCGCGTTTTCTCGTCGCGCCAATAAGCGTAGCCGCCTTTCGCATTGGGCTGAGCGCGCGGATAGCCTTCGCGCTTGCAGAGATAATCGAGGACCGAACGCGGCCGCCAATGGAAATGCGAATCGATTATGCGCATCAAGAGTCTCCGCGAGGGACTGGAACCTCAGATTAGACCCGTCGGCGAATTCGGGGAAGGTCCATCCTTGCACCGTCCCCGAACCGCGGCCATGATCGCCGCAACGCAAAAAAGGGAGGATTCGTTCGCCATGTTGACTTTTCCCAACCCGATCCGGACGCCGGTCATCATGCGCTCGCGGCTGATGCTCGAAGTGGCGTCGGAATTGGTCGCCGCCAACGAATGGGCCGAGAAGCAGACGATGATCTACTTCCGCGTCCAAGGCGCCAGCGAATGGAAGATCCGCTTTTTCGCCAGCGACGCGCCCGGCTCGGTCGATGCGGTTGCGAATCACGAGGCCGATATCGCGATCTGCAATCCCGGCAGCGTGCTCGCGATGGCGGCGCGCGGCCGCGGCCCTTGGAAGAAGCCGCTGCCGCTGCGCTCGATCATGGCGCTGCCGCAATTCGACCAGCTCGGCTTCGCCGTGAAAGCCTCCACGGGCCTCAAGACCTTGGCCGACCTGAAACGCACGAAATATCCGCTGAAGATATCGCTGCGCGGCCAGCCCGATCATTCCGTGCATCTCGTCTGCAATTGCGTGCTCGCCGCTTACGGCATGTCGCTCGAAGATATTCAAAGCTGGGGCGGCAAGCTGGTGCCGAGCGAAGGCCTGCCGAACGCAAAAGACCGCATCGGCGCGGTCGAGCGCGGCGAGGTCGATGCGCTCTGGGACGAGGCATTGCCGATGTTCGCCGATCGCGCGCTCGAGCTCGGCATGCGCTTCCTCGCCATCGACGAGCCCCAATTAAAGGCGCTCGAAGCCGACGGCTTGAAGCGCGCGATGATCACGCGGCGGGAATTCCCCGCGCTGCCCGAAGACGTGCCGACCTTGGATTTCAGCGGCTGGCCGGTCTTCTGCCTCGACAGCGCGCCCGAGGAGATGATCTACAAATTCTGCGAAGCGCTCGAAGCGCGCAAGGACCGGATCCCGTGGTATGGCAACGGGCCGATGGCGCTCGACAAGATGTGCAAGGACACGGTCGAGGGGCCGCTCTACCTGCCGCTGCACCCCGGCGCCGCGCGCTTCTGGAAAGAGCGCGGGTATATTTGAGGAGCGAACTGGGAGAAACTCTCACGGCATCATTGCGAGGAGGCCGAAGGCCGGCGCGGCAATCCAGAGTTGCCTCGTTCATGAGCTTTCTGGATCGCCACGGCCGCTCCGTGGCCTCGCGATGACGGCGTAAGGCTTACTTTGCCGCCTGGAGATCGAGCGCGAGCGGGTCTTTCAGCGGCGGGACATCCTTGAAGCGCGGCAGCACTTCCTTCGCGAAAAGCTTCATCGAGGCTTCGGAGATCGGCTTGGTCTCGCCCGGCCATTCGCCGAGGAAGCGCACGAGCAGGTGGTTGATGCCGAGATCGACCAGCTCTTGCACCTTCTTCGCCACGGTGTCGGGATTGCCGGCGATGATATCGGTCATGTCGCCGCCGGCCGCGTAAGCCGCCGCGTGTCCCTGCCCCGGGCGCCGCGCGACCACCGGCCCCAAGATCGCGCCGTAGCGCTCGTTATAGATTTTGCGCATCGCGATATGCTCGGCGCGCGCTTCGGCCGCGCGTTTCTCGGCTTCGGCATCGGTCTCGGCGACCACCACGGCGAGCCAGTCGACGGTGCACCAGCGCAAACATTCTTCGACCACGTCGCGCGAATGTCCGGAAGCGGCGAGCGTCTGGCGATAAAGCCGGATCTGATCGAGGAGAGGCGATTCTGCGGCGAAAGTGCCAAGAAACGCCGGCAGTCCCTTCTTTGCTGCCTTCGCCACCGAGCTGTCGCGGCTCGCGGTGCGAATGCAGATCGGATGACGACCGCGATAAGGCGCCGGTGTGACGCGGCGCCGGATGGTGCCGCGATAGGTACCCGTCTCGAAGACATATTCGGGATCGCCGGTGCGAAAATCCCAAAGCCGCTCCATCACCTCGACCATGTCTTCGGCGGCGCGGCCCGAGCGATGGTAGTCGACATCGATACCGAGGCCGGGCGGCTCGATGCCGGCGAAACCGCTGCCGAGACCGTAGAGCGTGTGGCCCTTGGTGAGCTGGTCGAGTTGGTTCATGGCCTCGACCAATCGCACCGGATGGTAATAAGGCAGCGACAGTACGCCGAAACCGAGATACCGATCCTTAGGGATCTGCGGCGCGATGAAGGACGCGAACTGGATCGGGTTCGAGTGCCACGAGCCGCGGAAATGATGCTCGGTAAACCAAGGATTGAAGCCGAGGTCGGCCGCGAGCAAGGATTGCTCGACGGCGATGCCGAGCACGCGCTCATCGGCTTCGCGCGAATCCTCGACCGCGACATACATGGTCAGAATCATGGTCGAGAAATCCATGGCAACACCCCGAGAAAAAGCGGCGACAGCCTTGCTCGGGGCGTAGCAGCGGTAGCGCGCCGACGCAATATGCCGCGGGCTATAGCGGCGTTAAGGCGCGGTTTGCTGGGTTGAGTTACCGACCGGGCACCATGCCGCTCGCCGTGAAGACCTTGGCCGCTTCGGCCGAGCCGAGGAACTGGACGAGGGCCGCAGCCGCTTCCGGCGCCTTCGAGCGCGTATGGACGAAGGCGACGAAGCCTGTCGGGGTTGAGACCTCGCGCGGCAAGGCGCCGAGCATCTCGACAGCGGGATTGGGATCGTTCTCGCTAGCGAAGGTGATGGCGAGCGCGACCTCGCCGCGGCCGACCATCTTCGCCGATTCCCAGCCGCTTTGCGCCGCAACGACTTTGGGCATCACCGAGTCCTTGATGCCGAGTTTTTCGAGCGTAGCCGCGAAGCTGACGCCGCACGCGGCACCGCGCGCGATGCTGGGGCAGGAGATCGAGGGCGCCGCGAGCAGCGCGCGCTTCAACGCCTCGGCGTTCGAGATATCGGGTTTCGGCGTACCGGTCTTCACCGCGGCGACGACCGCCACGGTCGCCAGCGGCGTCTCGCTCCGAGCGATGACATTGCCCGAAGCGATGACATTGTCGTAAGGCGGCTGGATCACCGGCACGTCGAAGAGCTCGCCTTCGGCCGTGCGCTGCTTGGTCTGTCCGCCCGAGGCAAAGGTCGGCGCGACCTTGTTTCCCGTGCGCTGTTCGAACATCGGCAGCAATTGCTCGAGCGCGGCGCGGATGCCGCCCGGCGCGATCAGGGTGAGTTCGGCCATCGCTGCTCTCCTCGTCAGTAATAAATCGCGCCCAAGGTGCCGCCGCCGGCCGCGATGGTCTCGCCGTTGATCGCGACGCTCTTGGGCGAGGCGAGGAACGCGACCAGATAAGCGATCTCATGCGCCTCGATGAGACGACCGATGCTGACCGTCGCGGTCAATCGCTTCTCCGCCTCGGGCTCGATCTTTTGTCCGGCGCGCGTCGTGCCGGGATGGATGGCGACAACGTTGATGCCGCTGCGGCCGAGCTCGTCGGCAAGGTTCTTCGTGAGCGACGTGACCGCGGCGTTACGGACCGAGGCGATGTAATTGCCGCTGCGCCGCGCGGCGCCGCCGCCGATATTGATGATGCGGCCCCAGCCATTTCTAACGAGATGCGGCGCGACTGCCTTCGCCGTCCTGAGATAACCCGCGACTTTGACGTTCACGTCGAAGAGCAGGTTTTCGCCCGTTACCTGTTCGATCTTCGCCGATGGAACCGTACCGCCCGGCGCCGCGGCGTTGTTCACGAGAATATCGACGCCGCCCAATTCGCGCACCGCACGTGCGACAAGCGCTTCGACCGACGCGTCATCGCCGGTATCGGCGACGACCGGCACGAAGCGCCGGCCGGTCGCCCGCGCCAGCTCTTGCGCGCTTGCCTCGAGGAGTTCCTTGCCGCGCGCCGCGATGGCGACATCGACGCCTTCCTCGGCGAGCTGCCGGGCGATCGCCTTGCCGATGCCGCGGCTGCCGCCGGTGACGATGGCGCGCTTACCCTTCAGCTCCAGATCCATGAGCCGCCTTCCTCAACAATAACAGCCGAAAGCTTATTCCGCCGCTTCGCTCTGCAGTTCCGCGGCCTTGGGGCCGCGGCGAGGATGCATCAGCGGCAGCAGCTTTTGGCGCCAGTCGCCAGCCTTTGGCACAACGAGCTCGGCGGCACGCGCGTCGTAATAGCTCGGTCCGACGCCGCGAGGCTCCTCGCCGCGCGCCACCGCATCGAGCGCTTCGAGCAACAGCTTGCGCGTCGCGACGACGGCACGATCGGCGGGCCCGAGATTCTCGCGGCTGCGATCGACGATCGGTCCCATGCTTTCCTGAACGGCGCGATCTTGCTGGTTGATGCCGTGAATGCCGCTGAAGGTGTCGGTCTTCTGCTTCTGCCGGTCGATCAGCCAATCGTTGGCGCGATTGCGGATCGGACGGAAGCCGTTGTTGATATCGACCTGAGAGCCGTAGGCGTTGCCGCTCCGTTCATCGGCCTCGCGCTGGCCGAGCGGTTCGACGCCATAGCTGTGATAGAAGTTCCACACCATGCAGCTCTCGTCGTCGCGCGGCACCCAATAATGCCCGTGCACCTCGTCCTTGCCGGGGCCCGGCGGCCGCAGCTGCGTGAACGGCATCACGAAGTGATAGCCGCGGACGTAGAGCTCATCGCCGAGCGGGCGAATGCCGTAATACCGGTAACCGTAGTCGGTGAAATCGACTTCGAGCGACGGCGCGCCGCCCTTGACGCCGACGTCGTCGGGCTGGATGCCGACGGCGCCTTGCTTAAGGGCGCGATGGAGGATGGTGAAGTGCGAGGTGTCGATGCCGCCTTCGAGCGCCTGCAGCCAATTGCATTCCTCGACCACCTTGCTGACGGCGCGATGCGTCTCCGCCTGCTGGGTCCACTCGAATTTCGGCGGCGCCGGCATTTTTTCGGCCGGTCCCATGTAAGCCCAGATGACGCCGGCCATTTCGTAGGTCGGATAAGCAACGGCGCGGATCTTGTCGCAGAACTGGCGCGGCTCGTTCATCTGATCGACGCATCGGCCGGTGATATCGAACTTCCAGCCGTGATAAACGC
This sequence comes from Allostellaceae bacterium, assembly GCA_035294105.1. Taxonomy (GTDB): domain Bacteria; phylum Pseudomonadota; class Alphaproteobacteria; order ATCC43930; family CGMCC-115725; genus CAIKMD01. Next base: position 3,696 of record DATGLO010000308.1, on the reverse strand, counting down.
AGCGCAGCCCGTTCTCCTCGTTGCGCCCGAGCCATAACGAGGTGCGGCGATGCGGGCAGAATTCCTCGATGAGGCCAACCTTGCCGTCGGTGGCACGGAAGGCGACGAGGTCCTCGCCTAGGAGCTTCACCCGTACCGGCGGACTATCGGGCTCGGGCAGCTCCCAGGAAAGCACCGCCGGCAGCCAATAGCGCCGCATGAGCTCGCCCATCGGCGTGCCGGGTGTGACGCGCGTCAAGCGCTCGTTGTCTTCGCGACTGAGCATCGACGTCTCCTTGCCCTTTGACCGCGTCCACTCAAGCGGGGCGCGGTTGCCGGATTATCGCCCCTCCCGCGGCGTCAGTCGAGGGCGACCGCTTCGAGGTGGATACGCAGGAGCCCGGTGATGGTCTCGGGCTTGCGGCGGCCAAAGCCGTATTCCGTGCCGATGGCGAAGCCCTGCGCAATTTATTGGCACATGCGTGAAGGTTAAAGGGAGTTCACGCCGATCGCAGTCGGCCAGCGCATATGCGTCCCGCGCGTTCGTCTCGCTGGGCTCGGCTCGGCTTGCGACGCTACTTCTCGCTCTTTCCCGCGGTGCTCGATTCGTGCTGCGCGGACCCTCGTCGTGTCGCTGTGGATAGCTCACCCTGCAGCGAGTGCTGCGCGATGATGAGTGAGATAGAGGCTCTCATCCGAACGACCGGCCCGTCGTCTATTTCCTCACCGATGCGCAGCTCCCGACGAAACACGTGCTGCCGGGCGATTTGAGCGAGCACCACAGTCGCAAGACGAGCTTATGTCCGGGAACCCGGAACTTGGTCACCCATACACGACGGGCCAATATAAGGCTGCGCCGGAGAATCAGCAGCCGGTGCCGCTCAACCGCCACTAACGGATCGCCGAAACCCGGTGATCGGACATCGACGCCACCGGTGCCGATGAACACACGCTAGACGCTGAATCCTGTATCCGGTCCGCCGAAAAGCTTCTGCGACGATTTGTGGTAGCGGGGGAGGGAGTTGAACCCCCGACCTTGGGATTATGATTCCCCTGCTCTAACCAACTGAGCTACCCCGCCCCAAACGGCAACCGGCGATATAGATAGCACCGCCCTACCCGTCAAGCGCGGGCGTGGCGCTCGCCGCCGTCCGATCGCGGTCAACGCGTTGGTTTGCCGAGCAGTTCGGCGCATCCCGCGCGGTGCGCCCAATACTCCCAAGCGCGCCACGCTTCGGGGCTCGACGGGCGATGCGCCGTCTTCTTGATTTCTATTTCATTGAACGAGAGCGGATCGATCTCGCCCAAGCGCATTGCCGCCATCTGCACGCGGGCGTTGCGCGGCAGATAGACCGCCGTGCGCACCACTTCCTGCAGCGAGGTTTGCGCCGCCGCGAAACCGTGGCCGCGCATCAGGCACACGGTGTTGCCGGCGAGCCGGCGCGCCAGGTCGCGGCCGTGATCGATGTTCGTGACCAGCAGATTCGTGCCGTCGCCGAATTTCTCGCGGATATCCCAGATCGGCACCTCATGGCCGAGATCGCTGCCCGAGGCGATGACGGCTCGGAGCCGTGTCGTCTTGCTGATGCTGAACGGCAGAATGTCCTCGGCATGCGCGTGGACAACGGCCATGACTTCGGGGCGTGCCTCATAGACCGCCGCGTGAATGAAGCGCTCGAGATAAGGCGGGCGCTTATCGTCGCCGACAACCTTGCCGTCGAGCGTGAATTCCTGAATGTCCGAGGCATCGACGAGCTGCGGGCTGCGCGAGCGCGACAATAAAAACCTATTCGGCTGCGTCGGATGGCGGACGCTCACATGGCCGTAGGCATCGACGACGTTCTCCAAAGCGAGAACGCGGTTGGCGATGACAAGGTCGTTCCGGACCTGATCGATCTCGGACATGGCTTCTCCTCAGGCAAAAGCGTCACGAGCACGCATGCAACGTGCGGAGTATAGTGCGACGGTCGCTGTTTTAGGGAATGCCGGTGAATAAAGGTCGATCTTGCTTCGTGCTTGCCGCCGTCGCGGCGGCCCTCCTCGCACCCGCGGCGCGCCCGGCCGCGGCCGATCCCGTCACCATTCGCTCGGGATTCACGGTTATGGTCAGCGGCTTCTCGCCGCTCGTCCTCGAGAAGAAAGATTTGATGAAACATTACGGCCAGTCCTATGTACTGGAGCCGCGACATTTCCAAAGCACGTCGCTGGAGCTGACGGCGCTCGCCTCGGGCGAGGCGGACATCGTCTCGCTCGGCTATTCGACCCTCGCCGTCGCCGTCTTGAACGCGCATCTCGACGATGTGCGCGTCGTCGCGGACGCCAACCAAGACGGTGCCGGCGGGCATAAATCCGTGCCGTTCATGGTGACGAACGACGGCGGCATCGCCAAAATCGAAGATCTGAAAGGCAAGGTGATCGCGACCAATGGCGCCGGCGGCGCCTTCGACGTCGCGATGCGCTGGATGCTGCACGAGCACGGGCTCGACGACAAGCGCGATTACAACGCGATCGAAACGGATTACGCCAACATGCCGGCGATGCTGCTATCGCGCAAAGCCGCACTGATCATCGGCGCCAATCCCTGGGCCCTCAATCCCGAGATCCAGGCGAAGGCACACACCCTCTTCACCGCCGCCGACACGCTCGGCGCGTCGCAGATGACGGTGCAAGCCGCGCGCGCCGGCTTCATCGCGGCGCATCGCGCGGCGATGGTCGATTTCTTCGAGGACATGATGCGCGTCATCCGCTGGTTTCGCGATCCCGCCAATCACGACGCGGCAGTGGCGATCGCGGCGAACCTCACGAAGCAGCCGGCAAGCAGCCTGTCGCCGTTCCTCTTCACGAAAGAGGACAGCTATGTCGACCCGAAGCTGCATCCCGATCTGGCGTCGCTGGCGCGGAACATCGGCGTGATGAAGTCGCTGGGCTTCATCAACGCGACGATCGACGTGAAGAAATATTCGGATCTCACCCTGGTTGAGGAAGCGGCACAGCGTCTGCCCGAGCCGACGCCGTATTAGCCGCACGCTGCTCGCGCGATCCAGCCGCCGCCCAGGACGCGCGTGCCGTCATAAACGACGCAGGCCTGGCCCGGCGCGACGCCGAGCACTGGCTCGTCGAGCAGCGCGATACCGCTGCCGTCCTCGTTCAGCGATAAGGTCGCCGCTTGCGGCGGCTGCGCCGAACGCAGCTTGACGCTCACGCGCATCTCGCTGTCCCGATTCTCGGCGAGCCAGTTGACGGCGCGGATCGCGATCCGCCGGCGGCCGAGCGCCGCGCGCGGCCCGACGATCACGCGCCGCCGCTCGGCATCGAGCCGCAGCACGTAAAGCGGTTCCTCGCCGGCAATGCCGAGGCCTTTGCGCTGGCCGACGGTGAAATGGATGATGCCGTCGTGCCGGCCGAGCACCCTGCCCGCCTCGTCGACAACCTCGCCGGGCGCACTCGCTTCGGGCCGGAGCTTCACAACCAGATCGCCGTAGGAGCCCGAGGGCACGAAGCAGATATCCTGGCTGTCGGGCTTCGCCGCGACCGGCAGGTCGAAGCGCTGCGCCAGCGCCCGCGTCTCTGTTTTGGGCAAATCGCCCAGCGGGAAGCGCAGGAGGTCGAGCTGCTCGCGCGTCGTCGCGAACAGGAAATAGCTTTGATCGCGCGTATCGTCGGCCGCACGATGGAGCTCGGCGCCTGCCGCGCCGATCACACGGCGCACGTAATGGC
>DATGLO010000307.1:0-2631 GCA_035294105.1 Allostellaceae bacterium | reverse complement strand
GGCGGGGCGCGGCCACAAGCTGCAGCCCTCGCCGGTGCAGCGCCGCGCCGAGGAAGCGGGGCTTGTCCTGCGCCATCCCGCGCGGCTCGGTCCCGAGGAATGCGCCGCCTTTGCCGCGCTCGATATCGATGCTGCCGTGGTCGCTGCCTATGGCCTCCTCCTGCCGGTTGTCGCGCTCGATGCGCCGCGCTTCGGCTGCCTCAACATCCACGCCTCGCTGCTGCCGCGCTGGCGCGGCGCGGCCCCGATCGAGCGCGCGATCCTCGCCGGCGACAGCGAGACCGGGGTCACGATCATGCTGATGGAGCGCGGCCTCGACACCGGGCCGATCCTCGTCAGCGAGAAAGTGCCGATTGCGCCGACCGCAACGGCGGCCGGGCTGCGCAAGGATCTGGCCGCGCTCGGCGCGCAGCTCATCTTGCACGTGCTCGACGGCATCGAGGTGCTGCTGCCGCAGCCGCAGCCCGAGGACGGCGTCACCTACGCGAAGAAGATCGGCCGCGAGGAAGAGCGCATCGATTGGCGCCGGCCGGCGCGGCATCTCGATCGCCAGGTGCGCGCGTTGCCGTCCTGGTTCGAGGCGAAGGGCGAACGGGTGAAGATTCTCGGCGCCTTGCCGGTGGCCGGCCATGGCGAGCCCGGCACGGTTCTCGACGGCGCGCCGACGATCGCTTGCGGCGAGGGCGCGTTGCGGCTCTTGACCCTGCAGCGGCCGGGCCGCAGTCCGGTCGAGGGCTTTGCCTTCATGCGCGGCTTCGATCTGCCGATCGGGACCGTGCTGCCCAATCCTTAAAAGATGCCGCGCTACAAGCTCACGCTCGAATATGACGGCAGCGGCCTCGTCGGCTGGCAGCGCCAGGCGAACGGGCTTTCGGTGCAGGAAATCCTGGAGACGGCCGTCGAGCGTCTATCCGGCAAGAAGCTCGTCGTCCATGGCGCCGGCCGCACCGATGCCGGCGTCCACGCGCTCGCCCAGGCGGCGCATGTCGATCTGCCGAAGGAATGGCCGCTCGACGTTATCCGCAACGCGCTCAATCAGCATGTGAAGCCGCATCGCGTAGCGGTGCTGCGCGTCGAGCACGCCGCGGACAATTTCGATGCGCGGCGCTCGGCGTGCGGCCGCGTCTATCGCTATCGCATCCTCAACCGCCGCGCGCCGGCGGCGGTGGAGCGCGGCCACGTGTGGCATGTCGGCCCGCTGCTCGATGTCGAAGCGATGCGGGAGGGCGCGAAGCTGCTTTTGGGCAAGCACGACTTCAGCAGCTTTCGCGATTCGCTGTGCCAGGCCCGTTCGCCCGTAAAGACGCTCGATGTGCTCGACGTGGTGCAAGCCGGCGACGAGATCCATGTCGAGGCGCGGGCGCGCTCGTTCCTCCATCACCAGGTGCGCAACATGGTCGGCTCTTTAAAGCTCGTGGGCGCCGGCAAATGGCGCGCAGAGCACATCGCCGAAGCGCTGGCGGCGAAGGATCGCCGCGCCGGCGGACCGACAGCGCCGGCGGAGGGGCTCTATCTCGTCGAGGTGATTTATCCCGAATAGCTCGCAGCTATCAGCCATCAGCGGCGCGCGCCGTCTGGAGCTGAAAACTGACGGCTGAAAGGCGGCCGCTCTACTTCGCCTGATCCAGCGGCACGCGATAGAGCAGGCCGACGAAGCCGCCATTGCCGCGCCTATCTTCGGCGCGGCCGCCCTCGACCTCTACATTCTCAACCGGGCTCAGCTTCAGGCCGACGCGCGTGCCTTCGATCTTCTGGCCGAAGCCGGGCGCGCCCCACCAGTAGTGATCGCTGGCGACGGTCGCTTTCCAGGGCAGCAGCGGCATCCGCACGCCAAGCTCCACGTCGTGGCTCGCGAGCGCCGGATTGCTGTTGGCAATGAGACCGTGATCCTCGCCGATCGGCGCGGTAACGTTGCTCGTCGTGACGAGCGCGGCGAGCGGCTTGGCATGGCCCAGCTCCCATACCTCGCTTTCCGCACCGCCGGTGCCGAACGAGATAAGGCCGAGATTGAGCGCATAGGAATGCGTCTCGAAGGCCGCGTTTTGCGCGCTGAGGGTCGCCGTGGCGGCCGAGGTGTCGACGCTAGGGTCCGCATCGGCGGTGTCGATGCCGCTGGCGGTGTGGCCGTTGCGATGCGCGGTCCAGCTGAGTTCGAGTTCTTTGACCCAGTCGCTTGCCCGATCGAGCGCGTGCGACAGGCCTTTATCGACGATGGTCTGGCGCAGCCCGGTGACCACGGCGCGGATGCCGTCGCCGGTCGCGGTCGGATCGAGCGCGGCGAGAGCGGCGGTTTGTTCGGCGGCGGCTGCGGAAGGGGCGGGCGTCAACCCGTCGGCGCGCGCTAAGCCCGCAAAGGCAAGCACGAGGATAATCGCGCAAATTGAGCCAAATCCCCGCATACCGATATTTTTAGCTTTAGACCCGTTAATTTTTGATTAAGAAAACGCGCAAAGCCAGAAAATATTGGCGAGTTAACGTTCTTTATTTTGTTGACGTTGCGGTATTCGGTAGCGGGCTAACCAAAACGGGACTTGGTAATATTTAGCGGGATCAAAACGGACAGGTCAGACGGTCGTGTCCCACCAAGTGGTGTAGGAGCTGAGCGAGGGGCGCGGAGCGCAGCGCTCGGTT
>DATGLO010000306.1:0-4002 GCA_035294105.1 Allostellaceae bacterium | reverse complement strand
CGGCAAGATGAAGGCGGCGCTCGCCGGGCGCCAAGACAAGCGGCTGGCGGTCGTTGGCCGCAGCTCGTCGATTGGCATCACCGGACTTGCCGATACCATCGCGCGCGCGAAAGCTTATGAGGCGGCCGGGGTCGATGCGTTCTTTCTCGCCGGCGCCAAAACGCGCGCCGACGTCGAAGCGGTTTCGTCGTCGATCCGCATTCCGCTGGTGCTCGGCGGCCCGTCGACGGCGCTGCAAGACCTCGACTATCTGAGCACGCAGCGCGTGCGCATCTGCATTCAGGGACATCTGCCGGTGGCTGCCGCGCTTCGCGCTGCCTACGAGACGCTCAAGGCGCTGCGCGAGGGCGCAAAGCCGAGCGAGATTCCAGGCGTCGCCTCGCCCGAGTTGATGAAGCAGGCGACGCGCGACGCCGACTATCGCCGCTGGATCAAGGAATTTCTCGGCGGCTAGCCGGGCGGTCGGGCTCGGCGGGGGCTTTGCGGCAAATCCCAACCCAACCGAATCGACAAACAGGGCTAAGTTCTCGCGAGAGGCGAGGGACGGGCGTAGCGGAACTTGGCCATGGGGGCGGGGTTGAGGAACGAGGCTCCCATAAAAAGAGGTCACGCATGAAACGCTTCGTTCCACAAGTCACGGCCGCAGCCGCGGTTGCGGCCCTGCTCGCCTTCGGCGCTGGCGCTGCCGCGGCTCAGTCGACGATGCCATCGCCGCGGGACGGTACGTCGTCCTCGCATTCGGCCGCTCCGGGCGTCGGCGGCAATTCGCCGGGCGGCAGTGCCAGCACGGCGCCGATGAAGAATCCGCTGGCGTCCGAGGACGTCTCGCAAATCGATGGTGTGTCGGTCGCAGCCAGCGACGGCAGCACCATCGGCACGGTCTCGAAGTGCTCATGAATCCGTCCACCAAGCGGATCGATCGGCTTGTCGTCGCGGAAGGCGGCGTGCTCGGCGTCGGTGCCCATAATGTCGCGCTGCCGATCGACGCGTTTCGCTGGGACGCGCAGAAACACAATTTCGTCATCCAGAAGACCGCCGACGATCTGAAGGCGATGCCGGAATGGCAGGAGCCACAGCTTGCCGAGGCGCCTAGCGGCGCCCCGAGCTCCGGCGGTGCGTTGAACGGGTCCGCCACCGCGGGTGCACCGACAGCGCCCGCCGCCCCCTCAAGCGGCAACGCGAACCAGCCGGCGCATTGAGTCTCGAGTTTCGGCTTTGCCCGAACGCCCGGCCTCGTGCCGGGCGTTTTTTTGCGCGCTGCGGCCATGGGCGAGGCTATCATGAGGTGAAGACCGAAAACGGGTCGGGGAGGACCAAATGGCACCGCAACCGCCGTCCAGGCTTTCGACCGAGGAAGCGCTGAAACGCGCCGCCGCGTTGACGCCGCTGTTGCGCGAGCGCTCGAAAGCCACCAACGAGGCGCGGCGCGTGCCGCGCGAGACGATCGACGCTCTCGTCAAATCCGGCTTGACGCGCATCGTTCAGCCGGCGCGCTACGGCGGAATCGAGGGCGATCTCGAGACCTTCGCGCGGATCGTCTTTCAGCTGGCGCGCGGCGATGGCTCGGCCGGCTGGGTTTATTCGGTCCTCTCGATCCATAGCTGGCTCGTCGGCATGTTCCCGGACGAGGCGCAAAAGGACGTTTGGGGAAAGAATCCCGACGCGCTCGTGGCGTCGAGCTTTCTTCCGGGCGGGAAGTGCGAGCGCGTTGCCGGCGGCTATCGCGTGACCGGCCGGTGGGGGTTCTCGTCGGGATGCGAGAACAGCGAATGGGTCATCATCGTGGTGTTCCTCGGCATGAAGGACAGCAAGCCGCCGCTGCCCGATCTCCACATGCTGCTGGTGCCGCTGGCCGACTGCACCATCGACGACGATTGGCATGTGCTCGGCCTGCGCGGTACCGGCAGCAAGACGGTGGTCATCAACGATCTCTTCGTGCCCGAGCATCGCGACATCGATTTCTATGCCGCGCGCGAGGGCAAGGGGCCGGGGCGGGCGGTCAATCCCGGTCCGCTCTACGCCATTCCGGCCTTCGCGACTTTCCCGATCTGCCTCGCCGCGCCGGCGGTCGGCATTGCTTGGGGCGCGGTCGATCGTTTCACCGCGCACGTCAAGGCCAATGCCGCCAAGAGCACGCATCGGCCCATCGCGAGCTACCCGACCATCCACATGCGTTTCGCCGAGGCGAGCGCGATGGTCGATGCGGCCGAGCTTTTGCTGCGCCGCGATCTGCGCGAGATGATGGACAACGCGATTGCCGGCAACGAAGCCCCACTCGATATGCGCATTCGCAGCCGCCGCGATCACGGCTATGCCACCAAAATTGCGGGCGAGGCCGTCGAGAAGCTGTTCCGCGCCTGCGGCGGCACCGGCATTTTCGACAGTTTCGAGCTGCAGACCTGCTATCGCGACGTCAACGCGACCTCGGCCCATCTCGGGACGAATTGGGATGTCGCCGGCAGTTCCTACGGTTCGGTCGCGCTCGGCAATCCGCTGAGCGAGCTTTGGGGATAGGCCCCGGCCCATCGCGATGCGATTCAGAATAGTTTTGTGCCTGCTCGTTCTCGCGGTGATCGCGGCTTGGGGTGTCGGCCGGGCGACGCTGAGCAAGCCCTCGACCGTCAATCGCTACACGGTGATCGACGGCGATACATTTCTTTTTTATCCCAAAACCTGCATCTTCACGGTCTTGAAGCTGGGCTGTCCGCCGCAGCGGCTTCGCCTCGAAGGGGTCGATGCGTTCGAAAGCAAGCAGACCTGCCGGGACGCGCTCGACCAGGTTTGGCCGTGCGGGCAGACCGCGACCGGCCGCTTGCGTCAACTGGTGGCGCGCCCCGATTTCATTTGCCGCATCGATCCCGAATTCACCGATCGCCACGCGCGCGAGTTCTCAGTGTGCTATGCGGATGGTCGCGATGTCGGCGCGACCTTGGTGCGCGAGGGCCTCGCATTCTCCTATGGTCGCGACAAGCAATATCTGCCGCTCGAAAACGAGGCCAAGGCGGCGCGGCGCGGCGCCTGGGCCGGGCATTTCGTGCGGCCGCAATATTATCGTCTCGGTGCGAGCAGCTGAGAAGGCGGCTCAGCGCCGCAAGCTCTCGTAAGCGGCGACGATTTTGCCGGCGACGCCTTCGACGGTGTAGTTCGCGACCTTCGGTGCGAAAGCGTCCACCAAGCGCCAGCCGCGTTCCGCGTCGTCGAGCAGCTGCTCGATCGCGGCGGCGAGATCGGCCGGGTCGTGCGGATCGTGAAAGCGCATCGGCGTGCCGGCGAAAATCTCGCGCTTCACCGGAATATCGCTGACGATCGCCGGCGTGCCGACGGCAAGCGCTTCGATCGGCGGCAGCCCCAGCCCCTCGAACAGCGAGGGGGCGAGCAGCATGCGCGCTTCCTTGACGAGCTTCGCGAGGTCGGACGCGGGTATCTCGATATGATGCTCGATGCAAAAGCGGCGGAACCACGAGCGCGGCTTGTGCTTTGCCTTCCCGACCCAGACCATCGCGAGGTTGGGCGGCTTCTTCAAGAGCGACAGCGCGCGCACGGCGAGGTCGGTATTCTTCAAAGGATCGGCGAGCCGGCCGACGATGACTGCAAGATCGCGCCGCGGGCGCTCGCGGAAGTCCTTGAGATCGGGATCGAACTGCACCGGTTGGCCGACGACGACCGCGCGATCGTAGTCCCAATAGCGCTTGAACTGCTCGACAACGAAATGCGTGTTGGTCGTGAGGACATCGGCGGTTTCCAGCACGGCCTCGCGATGGATGCGCAGCTCCGTCGCGGTCTTCTCGCCCGGCGTGCCTTCCTGCGCCGGCAAATCCTGGATATGGCGGATGAGCGGCTTGCCGCTTGCCTTTTTGCACGCGTAAGCATCCCGGCCCTGAAGCAATTCGTTGCTATAGATGAAGTCGAAATCCTCGCCCTCGGCCGCAATCCGGTGGCCGAGCCGGCGGAAGCCTTCTTCGATGCGCTGGATTTGGCCCCAGGTGCCGCGAAAGCCGAAGG
>DATGLO010000305.1:0-3535 GCA_035294105.1 Allostellaceae bacterium | reverse complement strand
TGATCTCGGTCGATGGCACCGCGATGGGCACGGCACTCGAGCGCGACACGCGTGGTCGCCCGCTGCCCGTCTGGCAGGGATGCCGGCGCATTCCCGCCAGCGACGTCTTCCTCATGAACCGGAAGTCCGCCGACTCCTTCGACGGCCGCTATTTCGGGCTTCTCCCCAGCACGACGATCATCGGCCGCGCCGATCCGATCTGGACGCGCAGGGAGCGCTGACGATGCGACCGCTCGCGCTCTCGCCGGCACCTTCTTCGCACCCGCACTGCCGCCGCCTTTCCTCCTTCCCGGCAATCCGCAGTCGAGGTGTCTTCGTCAATGGTGGCTCGCGCGGCGTCGTGATCGTCTCCGCCATCGCCATCGCGCTGATAATGGCAAGCGCACCCGTGCATGCGCGGCCGGCGGCCAGCCCGCAGCTTTCCGATCCATCGGCCATCGCACCTGTTGCCACATTCATCGCCGAAGCCTCGCGCCGCTTCGGCATTCCGGCGGCATGGATTTGGGCTGTCATGCGCGCCGAGAGCGACGCGGAGACGCATGCGATCTCGCCGAAGGGTGCGATGGGGCTCATGCAGATCATGCCGAGCACCTGGGTCGATCTGCGCAAACGCTATCATCTCGGCGCCAATCCTTATGACGCGCACGACAACATCATCGCCGGCGCAGCCTATCTGCGAGAGCTGTTCGACCGCTATGGCGCTCCCGGCTTCCTCGCGGCCTACAATGCAGGGCCGGCGCGCTGGGAAGATTATTTGGCGACTGGCCGACCGCTGCCGGCGGAGACGCATGCTTACCTCGCGAGGCTCACGCCCATTGTCGGCGATGGTGCGCCCGACAGCGGGATGCTGCTCGCCTCGATCGCCCGGTCGTGGACCGCGGCATCGCTGTTCCCGGTGCAGCGATCCGGCGCATCAGCCGAGCGGATAACAGGCTTACGACCGTCGGTTCACGGCAAGTCGAATGTTCGTCCCGTGCAGGATTGGACGGCACTTGCACCGACATCGCATGGACTGTTCGTCTCTCTGTCGTCGAGAGGACCCTCGCAATGAGATGGCGGACCGTGAAGCGGGGCCTGGCGGGAGCGGGGATGGAATGGGCAAGGGGCGCCGGGGAGCGGAGGCGACCAACCCACGGACGGCAAGATAAAAGCGCCGACCTTCGTCGGGCGCATGTGGTTGGTTGGATTGGACTTTTCTTCACATCGCCGCAGTACGCCTGCTGGCGCCTTCGCCAAAACATACAACGAATTCAGCACTCCGAGCGCCGTCGCCTCCGTCTGCCGAGGCTCGGTCAGCTATGACGAGACGCGACGACGACTTCCATGTGCGCCCCGGCCGCATCCGCCACGGCAACCAAGGCGCCCGGCGTCCGAAGACTTTCGTCGGCGAGGTAATGCGCGCCGCGAAGAAGGCAGGTCATCGGGGCGACAGTTTCGCGCGGAGCAGCGGCTCAGCAAGGCGCTCGGCGTTCGGTCGCGGACGGCGGGCCGCGCTGTCTCTGTCAACGCGACCCCGCGGCCGGCGCGTCGTCATCATGACAAGGATCGTGCGCCACAAGGGATCGAAATTCCGCTCGGCGCCGCTCTCGAAGCACGTCAGCTATCTCAAACGCGAGGGCGTCACCCGTGACGGCGCCGACGCGAGGATGTTCGACGTCCGATCGGATGACGCAGACACCAGAGCGTTCGCGGAGCGGTGCGAGGAAGATCGGCACCATTTCCGGTTCACGATATCGCCCGAAGACGCGACGAGCATGGCCGATCTTCGCGCCTTCACTCGGGAGCTGATGGCCGACGCCGAACGCGATCTTGGCACCAATCTTGACTGGGTCGCGGTCGATCACTGGAACACCGACAACCCGCACGTCCATGTCCTCATCCGCGGCCGCGCCGATGACGGCCAGGACCTGGTCATCAGCCGCGAATACATCAGCCGCGGCTTCCGTGATCGCGCCGCCGAGCGCGTCACGCTGGAGCTCGGCCCGCGCAGCGGCCAGGAAATCCGCACCGCCCTCGAGCGCGAGGTGGAAGCGGAGCGCTGGACGAGTCTCGACCGCGCATTGCGCGACATTGCCGACGACTGCGGCGGCGTCGCCGACCTGAGGCCTGGATCGGACGCCGAAGATCCGGAGCTGCGTCGGCTGTTACTTGGCCGCGCGGCCAAGCTCGAACGCCTCGGCTTGGCCGATCCGGTCGGTCCCGCGTGCTGGACCCTGAAGCCGGGGCTGGAGCAGACGCTGCACCAGCTCGGCATCCGCGGCGACATCATCAAGACCATGCACCAGGCCATGAGCGCCGGTGGACACGCGCCGGACGTCAGCACCTTCGCTCTGCACGGCGAGGAGCCGTCCGAGCCGGTGCTGGGCAAACTCGTCAAGCGAGGCCTCGACGACGAACTCAAGGGATCGGCCTATGCAATCGTCGCAGGCATCGACGGACGCGCGCATCATCTCCGGTTCAATGACATCGAGTTGACCGGCGATGCGCCCGCCGGTGCGATCGTCGAGGCGCGAGTCTATGACGACGCGAACGGCCGGCGTCGCCTGTCGCTCGCGACGCGCTCCGATCTCTCCATCGAGGCGCAGGTATCGGCGTCTGGCGCGACCTGGCTCGACCGCCAGCTCCTCGCCAAGGACCCGCCGCTGAGCGGGGGCGGATTCGGCGCCGAGGTGCGTGACGCCATGGAAGCCCGTATCGATCATCTCGCCGAGGAAGGCCTCGCGCGGCGGCAAGGGCAGCGTACCGTCTTCGCGCGCGATCTGCTCGCCACGCTGCGACGGCGGGAGCTGAAAGACGCCGCGGCAAAGCTATCGGCCGAGACGGGTCTCGCCTACCAGCCTGGAGCCGAAGGCGAGCATGTTTCGGGCGTCTACCGGCAGCGGGTGACGCTCGCCTCCGGCCGCTTCGCCATGATCGATAACGGCCTTGGTTTCCAGCTCGTGCCTTGGCGGCCGGCACTGGAGAAGGAACTCGGCCGCGAGGTTCGCGGAGTCATGGCGCCCGGCGGAAATGTGGACTGGAGCCTCGGTCGAAAGCGGGGGCTCGGATTATGAACGTCGGGGCGACTGTCCGATTGCTGCGCCGGTGTATCCCCACACCCGACGTCTCTCAGTTCGCGCTTGCGCCTCTCTCTCGGGCCAAGTCTCAACTGGTTTCACCATGAACGCGACCAAGATTCTCTGGGGTCAGATCCTTCTCGTCTGTGCTGTCGTCGTCTTCTTCCTCTGGGCAGCGACGGAATGGACCGCCTGGCAGCTCGCCTTCCAGCCGCGGCTCGGTCAGCCCTGGTTCACCTTGCTCGGCTGGCCGGTCTACCAGCCACCGGCATTCTTCTGGTGGTGGTTCGCCTATGACGCCTATGCCCATGAGATCTTCGTCACTGGCGGCTTCATCGCGGGGGCTGGTGGCGTCGCAGCCTTCGTGGTCGCCGTCGCAATGTCGGTGTGGCGGGCCCGTGAAGTGAAGAAGGTCACGACCTATGGCTCCGCGCGCTGGGCCGAGGCGCGGGAGATTCGCGCAGCGGGACTTCTCCATC
>DATGLO010000304.1:0-3015 GCA_035294105.1 Allostellaceae bacterium | reverse complement strand
CGACGACGGTCGCGCGCTGCCGCGCCCGCGCCATCGCCGCGAGCCAGAGCAGCGCGACGACCACGCCGACGGCGAGCGCGACGCTTTCCTGCTTGATGTTGACGAGCGCCGCGAGCGCCAGCGCCAGGACGATGAGATCGCTGCGGGCATCGCGGCCGCCCGCGATGCGATCGAGCGCGCGCGCCGCGTGCCAACCGGCGAAAGCCAGCACCACCATCACCGAGGGCTCGCTATAGGGCGATAGGTGGTAGCGCGGATCGAAGCCGGGATTGAGCGGGATCGCGAGCAAGAGGCCGAGCGCGACGATGCTCCACCGCGGCAGCGCCGTGTCCTCGCCGAGGATGATGCGCGCGAGCAGCAATCCCGCCGCGAGCTGCAGCACGATATTGAAATCGATCATCGCGCTCGCCGGGAAGTTCGGCAGGAATAGCCCGGCCATATAGCTCGCGAGCTGCATGTTGTAGGGGGCACCGGGGAGCAGGGAATGCGCCGGCGGCCGCGCATCGGCGGGAAAGAAGTTGTGGTCGTAAAGATAGGCGGCATTGGGCAGAAGATTGAGCCAGGTATCGGGCAGGCTGGGCCGCGCGCTCGCCGTCAGCGCGAGGAGCGGCAGCGCGAGTACAACGACTCGGCCGACGCCGCGCAGCGCTTTCTTTCCGCCGCGGTCGGCGAGATCCCCAATGGCGAGCGCGGCGGTTCCCGCGACGGTCCCATGAACACCATCGAATAAGGAAATCTCGTCCGCCCAGCCGGCGATCCCGAGCACCAACAGCGCCAGCGCGGGCCAATACATGCTCGCCGGCGTCGCGATGCCCCAGCCGCTCAGCACCAGCACGATAACGCCCCAGCCGGCGATCAGCGCGGATTCGGGCGGCGCACGGCGTCGCGTAACGAGCCGGCCAAGCCCCATCGTCGCGACGCTCGCGACGGCGACGCCCGCCCAGCCGGCGAGATCGAGCCACGATGGGACGAGCAATCCAAGCGGCGGCATCAGGGTGCCGCCGCCGCGACGCGATAGAGCTGGAAGCGCGGCTGGACGAAAAGCGGCGTAAGGCCGGCGGTATTCTTCAAGACGAAACGCCGCGGATCGGCGAAGGCGATATAGCCGCATTCGCCTAGCGCCGATTTTATCTCCGGACTCAGCTTCAACGTGTCTTCGACAAAGGCGTACCACAGCACGTCGGGCGCCAGCACGTCGGCGAGATGCTCGGCCTCCGGCTTCAGCACGATCGGTTGCTGCTCCGCATAGTGGAAGAGCTGCGTCTCGAAATCCTCGCGCCGGATCACCGCCAAAGTCGCGAAATGCGTCAGCGGCGCCTTGTCGACCTGGATACTGTCCTTTCCGAAAGCGACGGCGAGGCAGGCGCCGCGCGGCAGCATGTCCAAGCCGGGCATGAGCCCGGTATAGAGCCGGCCGGCCTGATGCCAGACCACGGCGATGACGGCGAGACGAACGGCGAACATCACGCCGGCGCCCCAGAGAAATGCCATCTCCTGCTTTGCAAAACGCGCCTGCCAGGCGCTGCCGCCGATCAGGACGAGGAAGATCACCATCGGAATCCGGCGCTCGACGCCCGCAGCGGTGAAGAGCTGCGTCGGCATGGCGAGATAGACGACGAAGAGGCCGATGAGCGGCAGGATCATTTCCGGGGCGAGCCGCACCCAGCGCCGCCAGAAGACGAACCCGACCGCGAGCACCACGATGACGAAGCAGGTCACGTCGAACGGCCGGCTGTAATTGTCGAAAACGCTGAACAGCAGATCGAATTTGCGCAGCGGATTGGCGTAGATAATCTTGCCGGTCGAGGAATTCCGGCTCATCAACGCCAGCGCCGGAAGGAACGGCGCGCCGCCGACGACCAGATCGCGCAGCGCGACGGCGACACGCTTGCGCTGCAGCCAGACCTGGCCGAATTCGTACATCGCGATCATCACGGCGTAGAGGCCGAAGGCGAGGAGATGCGACAAATAGATCGCGAGCGCGAAGACGCAGCCGAGCACGACCCGCAGCGGCCAGGCGCGGTGCCTGAGCGCGATCCACGCCGCGAAAGCCGCGAGCGCGAGACCGCAGCCGAAGAGATACCCCATGAAGCCCCACAGGAGAAGCCGCGTGTAGAGCAGGAGAAAGGCCAAGAGGGTCCAGCTCGACCAGCGGCCGTACAGCACGCGGTGGAGCGCGGCGGTGCCGCCGGCGAGCAGCACGAAGGTGAGGACGATGAAGAGCTTTCCCGCAACATCGAGCGGCATCGCCATGGCGAGGAACGGCACAACGCCATCCATGCCGAGGTTGGGTAGCGGCGCCCAGCGCACGGCGAGGTAGCGGGCGAGCTCCGAACCGGCCGGCAAGTGCGGCAGCAGCGACATGCGCGCGAGGTGATTGGGATAATCGAGCAGCGGCGGCAAGGGCGTGAGCAGCAGCGGCACGCAGCTCAAGATCATCAGCACCGCGAAGCCGATGGCAAAGCGGCCATGATGCGGTCGCGTCGTTGCGTACAATGCCGCCATGTCCCCCGCTTTGCCCCGACTCGAAGCCCCGAACACCTGCGGCTTCAGAGTTCCACGACGTGCGCCAAGCCGCAAGCCGCGCGCGACAAAATGCGCGGCAGAGTGGCGGATTCGACGCTGCCACGATTTCGCCGGCGTTCGTACAGAGTCTGCAAGGCGAAACGAACGTCGGAATCGGGACATCGTGCGCCAATAAATGAATTTCGGGGCTAGGTCGGGGCGCGCCTCGCTTCTATAATCCGTGCCCATGACGGGCCTTTCACGCTACGTGGCCATGACAGGCCTCGCACGCTACAAGCTGCGCCAAACGCTCCTGGTGATGCTGTCCGTTTGCCTGGTGTTCAGCTCCGCCGTGTGGCTGGTCCAGGCGCTGCGTCTTATCGATCTCATCGTCAACCGCGGATTGTCCATCGGGGTGTTCCTGCACCTCGCGATCCTGATCATGCCGCGGTTCATTGATGTGGTGCTGCCGATCGCGGTCTTCGTCGCGGTCCAATTCGTCTACAACAA
>DATGLO010000303.1:0-3990 GCA_035294105.1 Allostellaceae bacterium | reverse complement strand
GCTCGAGCATGGCGCGGTCGACGGCGCGGTCGTCGCCTGGACCGCTTTCCAGCCCTACAAGCTCGCCGAGGTAACGAGCTATCACTACGAGATGCGCCTTGGCGCTTCGACCGGCATGGTGTTCATGGCGAAGAAGCGTTACGACGCGTTGCCCGCGGCGGCGCGCAAGATCCTCGACGACAATCGCGGCGAGGCCGAGAGCCGCACGCTCGGGACCGCCTGGGACGAGGTTGCCGACGAGGCGCGCAAAGCGGCCGAGGCCGATCCGAAACAGAAGGTCGTCTTTCCCACGCCCGAGGCGGTTGCAAAATGGCAGAAGATCACGGCGCCGATCGCCGCCGATTGGGTCAAGAACACGCCCGGCGGAGATAAAGTGCTGTCCGCGTTCCAGACCTATCTCGCGCAGATCAAAGCGGGGAAATAAGAATCACAATGAGGCGCTGAGACGGCGAGAAAGGATTTCGGCGCGCTCCCGAGCATGGCAAAGAGGCGCGTTGTCGGCGAGCGCCGGCCACAGCCTGCCGGCAGCGAAAGCGATCGCCATCGTCGCGATCCGGCGGGTATTTTTGCCGCACGAATCCTCCCACGCATCCTTCCCCGCGCCTTTAACGCTATAATATTGCTAGGCGGCGGCGCCGCAGATGGCGCGCTGGGGGACTGGTCGGCGGGGAAAGATGGCGAAGCGGTACCAGGTGATCATCATCGGCGGCGGACCGGTCGGGGTCGGTCTCGCCGTCAATCTCGGCTTGCGCGGGATTTCCTGCGCCCTTGTCGAGCGGCGCGTCGGCTTATCCAATATTCCCAAGGGCCAAAATCTTTCGCCGCGGACCCTCGAGCATTTCTACTTCTGGGGCTGCGTCGACCAGCTTCGTGCCGAGCGGCTGATGCCGCGGCCTTATCCGATCAGCGGCATCACGGCTTACGGCAGCCTGATGAGCGATTATTGGTTCGCACCGCCGCAGCGCGAGATCGTGCGCCCTTATTATTTCCAGGATGTCGAGCGCCTGCCGCAATACCTCACCGAGAAGGTGCTGCGCGCGAAGATGGAAGGCTTGCCGAATGTCGAGAGCCGCTGGGGCTGGCGCGCGACGCGTATCGAGCAAGACGACAAGGGCGTGCGCGTCACGCTGGGCGAGGAAAACGGCAGCGCGCGCGCGACCTGGGAGGCCGATTATCTCGTCGGCTGCGACGGCGCGCGTTCGCTCACGCGCGAGCAGATCGGCATCGAGCGCGGCGGCGCCGATTTCGATCAGCTCATGGTGCTCGCCGTGTTCCGCTCGAAAGAGCTACATGAAGGCCTGAAGCGCTTTCCCGGGCGCTCGACCTACAACGTGTTGCGGCCCGAGCTCAAAGGCTATTGGCAATTTTTCGGCCGCATCGATGTCGGCGAGGGCTGGTTCTTCCATTCACCCGTGCCGCCCAGCACCACGACCGACAATTACGATTTCCACGGCCTCATCCAGCGCGTCGCCGGCTTCCCTTTCAAAGCCGAATTCGACCATGTCGGCTTTTGGGATCTGCGCGTGGCGGTCGCCGAGCGTTATCAGGTCGGGCGAGTCTTCATTGCCGGCGATGCCGCGCACAGCCATCCGCCTTACGGCGGCTTCGGCCTCAACAACGGGCTCGAGGACATCGTCAATCTCGGCTGGAAGCTGGCAGCGCGGCTCGAAGGCTGGGGCAGCGACAAGCTGCTCCAATCCTACAGCGAGGAGCGCCATCCGATCTTCAAGGAGACTGGCGAGGACTTTATCGCCGGGCGCATCGAATGGGACCGTCAATTCCTCGACCGCTACAATCCCGACAAGAATCGCGCAGAGTTCGAGCGTGCCTGGGCCGAGCGCAAAGCCGGGATCAGCGACCGGCTGATGACCTACGAGCCGAATTACGAGGGCTCGCCGGTGATCGCGGGGCCGGCGGGCGGCAAGACGACCGCGCATGGCGAGCATTCTTACAAGGCGCGCGCCGGTCACCACCTCGCGCCGCAGGTTCTGTCCTCGGGCCGCAACGTGTTCGAAGAGCTGGGGCAAGGTTTTGCGCTCCTCGCCTTCGATGCGGCCGACAGCGACATAAAAGCCTTCGCAGCGGCTGCGCAGTCATTGCGCATTCCGTTGAAAGCCATTCGCGACAGCCGAGCCGGCGGTCGCGAAGCCTACGAGGCGCGGCTGGTTTTGGTCCGGCCGGATCAATATGTGGTATGGGCCGGCGATCGGGCGCCCGCTGATGCGAGCCCGCTGCTGAGGAAGGCCGTCGGCGCCAGCTAAGCCGGCTTGCGGCTCTGCGGCCGGCATGTTCTAATTTTCGCTTGGGAAGCATCGACCAAAGCGATGCTCGAGGGAGGTTAGATGGACACGATCGCACCGCAAACGCCGTCGGCTGCTGCCGATCGGCTCGATGGCTTCGTCCATCAGTTTGTCAGGAACGCGTGGTATGTCTGCGCCCAGGCGCGCGAGATCGAGCATGCGCCGCTCGGGCGCCGCATTCTCAACACGCCGATCCTGCTCTATCGCACCAATGCCGGCCAAGTCGTGGCCCTGCACGACGTGTGCCCGCATCGCTTCATGCCGATGTCGAAAGGCCGGCTCGTCGGCGACAACATCCGCTGCACCTATCACGGCTCGCTGTTCGATCCGAGCGGGAAATGCGTCGAGATCCCGAGTCAGGATGCGATCCCGCCGAAATGCTTCTTGCGCGCTTATCCCGTGGCCGAGCGCAAGAACTGGGTCTGGATCTGGATGGGCGATCCGGCGAAGGCCGATCCGGCGCTGATACCGGGCGAGAACTATCTCGGCTTCGGGCATGAGGATTATTCGACCGTCGATCACCAATATCGACTTGTCAAAGGCCGTTACGGGCTCTGCAACGAGAATCTGATCGACGACACGCATATATCCTTCCTTCATCTCGGTCAGTTCGAAAGCGGCAACCGCGTTCATACGATGCCCGAGGTGTCGCAAGAGGGGCCGTGGATCCGCTCGCGCTGGTTCGATCCCGAGGAGAAGATCAGCCCGTTCTTCAAGATGCTGTTCGACGTCGATTACACGGTCGCGCCGCGTGCCCTCGTCGGGCATTTCCATCCGCCGGCGACGCATGTCGTCTGGATCGAGATGTACAATCCGAAGGCGCCGAGCGAAAAGCCGCGGGTGTTGCGCGTCGCGCTCGCTTTCACGCCCGAGACCGAGACGACGACGCATTGGTTCTGGGCGGAATCGCGCAATTTCCATCAGCAGGACGCCGCCTGGGACGCGTTCGCGACAGATACCTCCTGGGCGATCCAGGATCAGGATTTCTACGCCATCGAAGCGATCGAGGCGCTGCTGCAGCAGAATTGCGCATTGCCCGAAGAGGTGAGCTTTAGGGCCGATGCCGGCATCATGCGCGCGCGCCGCGTCCTGAACCAGATCATCCGCGACGAGGCCGGCCGATGAGCGCGTTGCTCGACGGCATCGCGCAGCGAATCGGTGCCGCCGCGGGCGAAGACGTCGGCGTGGCCGCGGTCATCAAATTCGACGCCGGCCAGGACGGCGTACTCGTGCTCGACACGACCTCGAGACCGGCCAAGGTCTCGACAACCGACCGCTCCGCCGATTGCACGATCAAGATCGCCGCGTCTTTCCTGATGATGGCGGTCGACGGCCGTGTGCCGATCGGCGCCGCTTTCATGAAATTCGTCCGCGGCGTCCAGGGGGCGCCCGGTCTTGCCGTGCAGATCCAGCCGTTCCTGCGCAAGGTCGCGGCGAAGAAATAACCTTCGGGTCGTTGGATAGAAACCTCGAACCACCAAGGCACCAAGACACAAAGGAATTTTTTGGCGCCTTTGTGTCTTGGCGGTTCAAAAGGTATCGAGCTTATTTCGTCGTTCGTGAAGTAATCGAGAACCGCGTGACTTTGGCTCATTTCTGAGGCGTCGCGCTGCTTTGGGTTTGCCAGTTTCCGGGGTCCCAAGGCCGGTTTTCTTGCAATTTTTTCGCGGCCGGCGATTCCCAGAATCGG
>DATGLO010000302.1:0-7012 GCA_035294105.1 Allostellaceae bacterium | reverse complement strand
TCCTGGTATTGGGCGCAGAGCCACAACGACGTCATTCAGAAGATACTGCGCAAGGCGCGAAAGGGGACGAAGGTCATCTACGTGCCCGGCAATCATGACGAGATGCTGCGCGACTACACCGGGCTGCATTTCGGCGGCGTCCTCGTCGAAGCCGAGATCGTCCATATGACCGCCGACGGTAAGCGGATGCTCGTCATCCACGGCGATGCGTTCGACGGTGTCGTGCGCTACGCGCGCTGGCTCGCGCTGTTGGGCGACTGGGCTTACGATCTCATGCTGTCGCTCAACAACTATTATAACCACGGGCGGCGTCTCTTCGGTTATCCCTACTGGTCGCTCTCGGCCTACCTCAAATCGCGGGTCAAGAACGCGGTCCAGTTCGTCGGCGACTACGCCAATGCGATCACGGCCGAAGCTCGCGCGCGCAAGGTTGACGGCATCGTCTGCGGCCATATCCACCAGGCCGAAATGCGCGACATCGATGGCGTGCTCTACTGCAACGACGGCGACTGGGTCGAAAGCTGCACCGCGCTGGTCGAGCATTTCGACGGCTCGCTCGAAATCCTGCGCTGGATGGAGCTGCGCGCCTGCGATCCATTCAAGCCGCCGGATGCGCGCGAGCTGGCCGTGCTCGAAGAAGACGCATGAAGATACTGCTGGCCAGCGACGCATGGCCGCCGCAGGTCAACGGCGTGGTCCGCACCATGCTGACTGTCATGCGCGAGCTTGAGGCGCTCGGCCATACGGTCGTGACGTTGACGCCCCACCAGTGCTTCACCGTCCCGTGCCCGTTCTATCCCGAGATCCGGCTCGCGCTCAATCCGGGCGGCGCGGTCGCTCGCATGATCGAGGAGACGAAGCCCGACGCAATTCATATCGTGACCGAGGGGCCGATCGGGATCGCAGCGCGGCGTTGGTGCGTCAAGCACGGCCTTCACTTCACTACCGCTTATCACACGCGGTTTCCCGAATATCTCGCCGTGCGCTACATCGCGCCGCAACGCTTCACCTACGCGCTGCTGCGCTGGTTCCACGCGCCGGCGGCGCGCGTGATGGTGGCGACGGAATCGGTGCGGCGCGAGCTGACCAAGCACGGCTTCAAGAATCTCGCGCCATGGGGACGCGGTGTCGACCCGGCCCTGTTCGACCCCGGGCTGCGGGACGAGGCGCCCGAATTTCCGCGGCCGATCTTCCTTTACGTCGGGCGCATCGCTTCGGAAAAGAACCTGCCGGCTTTCTTGAGCCTCGATCTGCCGGGCTCGAAAGTCGTGGTCGGCGAGGGACCGGCGTTGCCGGCGCTGAAGGCGCGCTTCCCCGATGTGCATTTCCTCGGCAAGCGCGAGAACAAAGGCCTCGCGAAGGTCTATGCCTCGGCCGATGTGTTCGTCTTTCCGAGCCGGACCGATACATTCGGTCTCGTCATGCTTGAAGCGTTGGCGTCCGGCGTTCCTGTCGCGGCGTTTCCCGTACCGGGTCCGCTCGACGTTATCGACCAGAGCGGGGTCGGCGCGCTCGACGAAGATCTCCGCCGCGCGGCTTTGAAGGCGCTCGAATTGCCGCGCGAGCGCTGCCGCGAGCACGCCTTGCGTTTCAGCTGGTCGGCCTGCGCGCGGCAGTTCCTCGATCAGCTTGCGCCGGCACGGTAGAGCTGCGCGCCCGGCTCGACCAGTAACGTCGGCTCTTCGTGGCGTAATGGCAGGGCGAACCGCCCCTCCATCGCAAGCGGCGGCCAAAAAGTGCCGCCGGCGACCCGCGCGACCAGCCAATGCAGCGTCGCCGGGAGGCGTAGCTCTGATGCA
The DNA here is from genome assembly GCA_035294105.1 of Allostellaceae bacterium. Classification (GTDB taxonomy): domain Bacteria; phylum Pseudomonadota; class Alphaproteobacteria; order ATCC43930; family CGMCC-115725; genus CAIKMD01. The sequence goes on along the minus strand of DATGLO010000302.1, from coordinate 5,213 downwards.
ATCGCCTCGAGAAAACGGCTGCCATCCGTGCCCGCGAGAGCTCCCGCGATCTCGCGGTTGCTGCGCTTGCCGTCGACCATGGCGAGGAAGCGCTGCGTATCGGGCGAGGGGCGATAGGTGATCGCTTTGCCGCTGCGTAGCACGACGGTGATTTCGGCGTTGGGCGCCGCGAGATGAGCGAGAGCGCGGCCGCCGATCTCGCTCATGACCGAGAGAATTGCCTGCGGCGCGGTCGGATCGAGCGCGGCCTGCGCGGCGCGCGTCGCGTAGACCGTATGCAGGGCCAGGCTGCCGTCGAGCACCTCGGCCAAATCCTCGCGTGCCGCGAGCGGCAAGGCCGCGAGGCGCTCGCGCTCGGCAGCGTCGCTCGCATAAAGGTCGAGATCGTATTGCAGCGCGCAGCTCGCCGGCGACGCCTTATAGGTGCCGTAAGCCTGAAGATGCAGTCCGGCGGATTGCAAGAACGCGCGCACTTCCGAAGCGGTGTAGGCGCGGTCCTGCTCGTGCAGCAGCGTGTCCCACAGATTCGTATCGTCGCCGAGATAACCGCGGCGAATATTGTCCCAGCCTTCGCGCTGGCGGAAGGCGTTGGTCGGCGGCAGGGCGCTGAGAATTCCGCGTGCCGCGGCGAGCTTTCGCTCGCGATCGTCGACACCGGCGGTGACGCGCCGCAAAGTCTCTTGCATCGCGTAGATATGTTCGCGGCCGGGTCTGCCATAAACCATCACCGCCATCCCGCCATCGGGCGCGAGGACGCCGGCGAGCGCGGCCAATCCCGCATCAGGGTCGGCCAGGTGATGCAGCACGCCGAGGCAGGTGATGTAGTCGAAGCTACCGAGACCGAGTTGCGGCAGATCGAGGATCGAGGCATGAATGCAGCGCACGTGGCCGAAGCCGCGCATCGCGGCGCGCGCGCGGCAGATCTCGAGACTGGCCAAGGACAGGTCGAGGGCGACGATCTCCGACGGCGTATCGCGTAGCTGGTGCGCGAGCCACATGACGCTGTCGCCGGTGCCGCAGCCGGCGACCAGGACGCGCAGGCCCTTCGCGAAATCGCGCGCGCCGCCGAAGCAGTATTGGTTGACCTTGCTCAGCGTGTCGGCCGGCGAGAGATAAAGCACGTAGCGCTCGCCCGCGGGATCGCGCGCGGGAAACGGCAGGCTCTCATATTGGCCGCGGACGCCGGCGATGCCCGAGTTGCGTTCGCGCAGCAGCCGGCCGCTGCGCTCGCCGGCGCGTCCATGCAACGCCCCGCCGAGATTCTTGCGTGCTTCGGCATAATCGGGCCGCAGCGCCAGCGCACGCTCGTAATGCGCGATCGCATCGTCGAAGGCGCCTTGGTTCTGCAAGGCGGCGCCGAGATTGTTATGCACCTCCGCATCGTCGGGCGTGAGCTTCAGCGCGCGCTCGAAGCATTCGATGGCCCGCGCGTGATCGCCCTGCCTGTCGCGCACCACGCCGAGGCTGTTCTGCGCCTCGGCAAAATCCGGACGCAGCGCGATCGCGCGCTCGAGTTGCTTGGCGGCGGCGTCGAGTTGCTCCGTCTCGAGGAGCGCATTGCCGAGGTTGTTGCAGGCCTCGGCAAAGTCGGGGCGTAGGACGAGCGTCCGCTCATAACACGCGATGGCCTCGTCGAGGCGGTTCTGCTCGCGCAGCGCATTGCCAAGGGTCAGTTGCGCCTCGGCATAATCGGGATTGTGAGCCAAAGCGCGCTTGCAGAGCGCGATCGCCTCATCGCTCCGGCGCTGGATGAGGCGGAGGTGAGCGAAGTTGGCGAGCGCCTCGACGTAATCGGACTTGAGCGCCAGGGCGCGCTCGTAATGCGCGGCCGCTTCGTCGCCGCGTCCGGCCGCCGCCAGCGCCAGGCCGCGATTGTTATGAAAGAACGGAACGCTGCCGTTGATCGCGATCGCCTGGCCGATCAAATCGATCGCGGCCGCATGCTGCCCGCGCTGAAAGCAGAGCACGCCGAGCAGATGGAGACTGTCGGGATGGCGCGCGTCTTGCGCGAGGATCGCACGATAACGCCGCTCCGCTTCCGCGAGTTGTCCGCTTTGATGAGCGCGTAGCGCATCGGCGAACATCTGTTGGATGCGCTGCGCGCCACCGTCGTTGCCCGCTTGTCTGGCTGCCATGAGCCGATCGGCCCGCTTCCTTGCCCCGTTATCTCAGAAAGCGCCGCAAGCTTCGCTGGTCAGCACGCCGACCGACTGTTGATGAAACTGCGCGCGATAGGCTGCGATGACGCTGCCGATCCGCGTCTTGAGATCGGAATCCGGATCGGCGGCGACGAGAAGGATTTTGCTCTTCTCGTGAACAAGGCGGCCGCTGGCCTGGTCGAACCATTGCCCGTCGCCGTCGAGGACCGTGAAGCCGTCGGGGAATTGCGGCGTAATCACGCGCGCGGCGAAGTCGTCCCATTCGCTATCGGTGAGCGGACCGCGACCCGGAATGTCGCGGCCGAAGAAAAGCTCGGCCGATGCATAGCGATCTTGACCCGGCAGCGGGCATTGCGCCGCCGGTTTGGGCGGCGCCAACGCGCTACATGCCGCCAGAAGAGCGGCGCAGCAAAAAACGGCGATGATGCGCGACACGGGGAGACTGGATCGCGAGTCAGCCGACCTTGACGGGCTTTTTCTTCGCGAAAGCGGGCATGACCTCTTTCGCAAAAACCTGCAGCGTCGCAAGCGAGCCGGTCGGATCGACCAAGAGCACATTCTCGACGCCGCCGGCTTCGAGCTTTTTGAGGCGCGCGATGATCTCGTCCGGCGTGCCCAGGAGCGGCGCGTCGTCGAATTCGACCGGCGGGCCGCTGTAATCCTTGAGCTGCGTATAACGCTCGGCGCCGCGGCCGCGGGCGAGGCTGCCGATGTTCTTGAGCATGTTGATGCGCACCGCGAGCGCCTTCTCGCGCTCGGCGGCGTTGCGCACGAGCTGCAGACCGCGCGTCGTGCCGACCATCGCCGGATCGTAGGCGCGCCCGACCTCGAGACATTCGTCCCTGAACATCGCCACGCGCTCGATGGTGAGATCGATCGGCGCGAGCTGATCGAGCAGCAGGTTGTAGCCTTCGCGCGCGGCGCGGCGGATCGATTCCTCGCTGCCGGCGCCGAGCCAGAAAGGCGGATGCGGCCGCTGCACCGGCGACGGCTCGACGACGATGTTGTCGTAGTTCCAGCGTTTGCCGTGATGGGAGAAGCGTCCCGTGCTGTTCCACGCTTTGCGGATAACATCCATCGCCTCGTCGAAGCGCTCGGTCGCTTCTTCCATCGGCACGCAAAAGCCGCTGAACTCGACATCGCGGTAGCCCTTGCCGACGCCGAAATCGAGGCGGCCGTTCGACAGCAGATCGACGGTTGCCGCCGCTTCCGCGACGAGCACCGGATTGTGCCATGGCAGAACGACCACGGCGGTGCCGAGGCGGATGCGCGTCGTGCGGCCGGCAAGATAGCTCAAAAGGCCGAGCGACGCCGATACCTGTCCGACGCCGGTGAAGTGATGCTCGACGACGAAGACGCTGTCGAAACCGAGATCCTCGGCTTCGCAGACGTAATTGATGTAGTCGCGGTAGCCTTGGCTATCGCCGCCCTGATTGTCGCCGATGGGAGTTCCGCTGCGCGACCGCGCCCCGCCAAAGAGACCGAAACGCATTGATGCTTCCTCCCGATGATCTGCGCGGCGACCTTACCACAAGGAATTGCGGCGCACGACTAGTGTTCCGCGGCGGCGAGCAGCATTTCGAGGGCGCGCTCGACCGTCGCTCGCCGGATTCCGTCCCGGTCGCCCGGAAACACATGATGCTCGCTCTGCGCTTTCTCGCCCTTGCGCGCGACAGCGAGATGCACCAGGCCGACCGGCTTATCCGCTGAGCCGCCGCCGGGCCCGGCGATGCCCGTAACCGCAACGCCGAGCTCGACCGGTGCATGAACCAAGACACCGGTTGCCATGGCGCGCGCGACCTCGGCGCTGACGGCGCCGTGCCAGGCGATCAGCGCTGCCGGCACTCCAAGCATCTCGGTCTTGGCGCGATTTGAATAAGTGACAAAGCCGCGCTCGACCACGTCGGACGAGCCGGCGATGTCGGTCAAAGCACCGGCGATAAGGCCGCCGGTGCAGGATTCGGCGGTCGCAATCATCAGCTTTTTCTCGCGACAGCGCAGGAGCACGGCTTCCGCGAGCGCGCGAACGCGATCATCGCTCAAGCATCAATCTCCCGATCGCGACGACGAGCATTGCATAGATTGCGGCGAGCACGTCGTCGATCATGATGCCGAAGCCGCCACCATAGCGGCGCTCGACCGCGCGGATGGGCCAAGGCTTCCAAATATCGAAAAGGCGGAACAGCATGAACCCGATGGCAAAGCCGGCCAGGGTCAACGGCAGGAGAAGCAGGGTCAGCCATTGTCCGGCGACTTCGTCGATGACGACCCAGCCCGGATCGGGATCGCTGCCGCCGCGTGTCGCGCGGTCCGCGGCGATCCAACCGATAACGAAGACGATGGCGGCGCCGGCAAGCAGCCAGAGCTTGCCGCCGAATAAGAGAATCACCCAGGCGAAAGGCAGCGCCGCGAGCGAGCCCCAGGTGCCGGGTGCCCAGGGAAGAAGGCCGCTGCCGAACCAGCTCGCGATGAGGCGCGCTGCGCTCACGGCAGCTGCACGGTCGCGACCGCTTGCGCGGCCATGCCTTCGCTGCGGCCGAGAAAGCCGAGCTTTTCGGTTGTCGTCGCTTTGATGCTGACGCGGTTCGGCGGCAGGCCGAGGATCTCGGCAATCTTTGCGACCATCGCCGCGCGATGCGGCCCGACGCGCGGCGCTTCGCAGATCAGCGTGACATCGACATGGACGATGCGGCCGCGTGCTTTCGCGACGAGCTCGGCGGCGTGGCGAAGAAACAAATGCGACGGCGCGTTGCGCCATTGAGGATCACCGGGCGGAAAATGCATGCCGATATCGCCGGCGCCGAGCGCGCCGAGGATCGCATCGGTCAGCGCGTGCAGGCCGACATCGGCATCGGAATGGCCGATGAGCCCGCGATCATGCGGGACCTGAAGACCGCACAGCCACACATGGTCGCCGGGACCGAAGGCGTGGACATCGAAACCCTGCCCGGTGCGGATGTCGCCCTGGCGCGCCAGCAGCAGGCGCTCCGCCTGCTGCAGATCCTCCGATGTCGTCACCTTGAAATTGCCGTCGCTCCCGGCGACCAGCCGTAC
>DATGLO010000301.1:0-2488 GCA_035294105.1 Allostellaceae bacterium | reverse complement strand
GTGGGCGGCGTATTCCTCGGCTCGCTGCTCTGGTGGTTGGGCCTCAGTACCGGCATCGCCTCGGTGCGGCACATGGCGGGCGAGATGGTGATGCTGTGGCTCAACCGCGTCGCCGGCGCGATCCTCTTGTCCTCGGGAGGCGGTCTGCTGGTGATCGCCGTCCAAGGGCTGCGTGCGGCGGGCTAGCTGCGTGATAAAGCCGCGATTCTTGGCCTCGCGCAGCGACACGGCTAAGCTTTTGCACATGAAGTGGCGCGTGTTTTTCCGCTTGGTCGCGATCGTCATGCTGAATCTCGCGCCGCTCGCCGGAGCGGCGGCGCAAAGCGCCGCGCCCGCCGCGACCAGCGCCAATCCGCCGGCGCCGAGCGTCCAGCAGCTTCAACAACTCGTCGCCACCCTAAAGGACGATAAGGCGCGGGCGCAGCTCGTTGACGAGCTGCAAGCCTTGATCGCGGCACAAAACGCCGAGCAAGCGAGCGCGCCATCGTCGCCGATGGCGTGGCTGTCGAGCTTGCCGGCCCAGCTCGACGCGGTCGGCGGCGAGGTACTGGCCACGGTGCCGATCGTCGCGCAAGCCCCGCGAATCGGCGCCTGGCTCAACGAGCAGATCCAGGATCCGCGGCGGCGCCAGGGCTGGATCGACGTCACGACCAAGCTGCTCGCGATTTTCGTCGCCGGCATCGCCGCCGACCTGCTCGCCCGGCGGTTGCTGCGCGCGCCGGCGCGCTTCCTCGATGCGCGCCGCAGCGAAAGCCTGGCGGTGCAGGTGCTGCTGATCGCGGTCGCGGCGCTGGTCGAGCTGCTGCCCGTGTTGATCTTCGCCGCGGTCGCGACCTTCGTCATCCCGCTGACCGGGGCCAGCAAAATCACCGACGGCGTCGCCGGGGTGCTGATCACCGCGACGGTTTGGGCGCGCGGCTTCCTGGCGATCGCCCGCGCCGCCTTCCTCTCGCCGCGAACGCCGCTCATTTATTCGCTCGGCGACGAGACCCGCGAGTATCTCTATATCTGGACTCGTCGCTTCGCCTTTTGGGCCGCTTTCGCCTACGCGCTCTCGGTTTCGGCCTGGTATCTGCGCGTGCCGGGCGCGGTCGAGGGATTGCTGACGCGACTCGGCGTGCTGGTACTCGCCATCCTCGCGATCATCTTCGTCTTGCAGAATCGCCTCGCGGTGGCGGATTGGCTGCGCGGCGGCGGTGCCGAGGATATTCGTTGGCGAGCGGTGCGCAGCCGTCTCGGCGAGACCTGGCATATCCTGGCGATCACGTACGTGATCGGCACCTTCGGCGTTTACCTCCTGAACGCACAGGGCGGCTTTGCGCTGCTCCTACGCGCAACCGCGCTTAGCCTCGTCGTCATCTCGGGCGCCGCGCTCCTTGCGCGCTTCATCGAGCATGCGCTGCGCAAGAGCTTTGCCGTCGATCCCGCGCTCAAAGCGCGCTTTCCCCATCTCGAAACGCGCGCCAATCGCTACACCGCCATCCTGACCGGGACGAGCGTCGCCGCGATCTATGTGCTGGCGGCGCTGGCGCTGCTCGAGGCCTGGGGCATCGGCGCCTTCACCTGGCTGGTCGATGTGGCCCAACAGCCCGCCTCGCGCAACCTTATTTCGATGGCGCTGGTGCTGATTGGCGGGCTGGTGCTGTGGGAATTCTTTAGCTCGATGATCGAGCGCCGCCTCGTCGGCATCGATCAGGCCAGCCGGTCGCGCGCGCGTACCGTCTTGCCGCTATTGCGCAGCACGGTGCTGGTGATCCTCGTCACGGTCGCGATCCTCATGATCCTGTCGCAGATCGGCCTTAACATCGCGCCGCTCCTCGCGGGCGCCGGCATCGCCGGCATCGCCGTGGGTTTTGGCGCGCAGGCGCTGGTGAAGGACGTGATCACCGGCTTCTTCATGCTGCTCGAGGATACTTTTGCCGTCGGCGACCGGGTCGATGTCGGCGGCGGCCATGTCGGCGTCATCGAGGCGGTGTCGATCCGCAATTTCCGCCTGCGCGACATGCAGGGCGTCGTGCACACGGTGCCGTTCAGCGCGATCACGACCGTGCTCAACATGAGCCGCGACTTCGTTTATGTCCTTTGCGACGCCGGCGTCGTCTACAAGGAAGATCCCGATCGCGTGATCGAGGTGATGAAGGAAGCCGGCCGCGAATTCGCCGCCGAGCCGCGATGGGCGCGGTGCGTGCTGGCGCCGCTCGAAATCCTCGGCGTCGACCGCTTCACCGACACCGCGATGGTGGTGCGCGCGCGCATCAAGGCGGCGCCGCCGCACCAGCTCGAGATGGCGCGCGAGTTCAACCGCATCCTCAAAAAGGCATTCGACCGCCACGGCATCGAGATGGCGTCGGCGAATCAGATCAATTACGCCAAGCAGATCCTGCCGGCCGCCGAAGCGACTCCTTCCGCAACACCGGCGGCCTCAGACTGACTCGTCGTCGCCGCGCGCCAGCCGCTCGAGCGCTTCAACGTCGGGCGCTTTTAAGAC
>DATGLO010000300.1:0-5118 GCA_035294105.1 Allostellaceae bacterium | reverse complement strand
GGCAACCGAAGGGCCCAGCAATGCCGGGCCGGGCAGCACGTCACCGCCGCCGGTTGCGAACGCTCCGACCAATTCACCATCGCCGCCGTCTGGCGCGGGGCAATGATCCCAGCGCGGCCGCGCGCAGGGTCTTGAGACCATGAACCCCTCGCGCCCGTTCATTCTTCGGCCAGTCGCCACGTCGCTGCTGATGCTGGCGGTGTTGCTCGTCGGGCTGGTCTCGTTTCAATTCCTGCCGGTCTCGGCGCTGCCCGAGGTCGATTATCCGACCATACAGGTGCAAACCTTCTACCCGGGCGCCAGTCCCGATGTGATGACCTCGTCGGTGACGGCGCCGCTCGAAGTGCAGTTCGGGCAAATGCCGAGCCTCAACGAGATGACCTCGACGAGTTCGGCGGGCGCGTCGGTCATCACCTTGCAGTTCAGCCTCGATATTAGCCTCGATATCGCCGAGCAGGAGGTGCAGGCCGCCATCAACGCCGCCGGCAACCTGCTTCCCTCCGATCTTCCGGCGCCGCCGGTCTATGCGAAGGTCAACCCCGCCGACGCGCCGGTGCTGACGCTGGCCCTGACCTCCGACACCCTGCCGCTGCCGCAGGTCGAGGACATGGCGGATATCCGCATCGCGCAGAAAATCTCGCAGATGGCCGGCGTCGGCCTCGTCAGCATCAATGGCGGACAGCGGCCGGCGGTGCGCATCCAGGCGAATATCCGCGCGCTGTCGGCTTACGGGCTCAACATCGACGATCTGCGCAGCACGATCAGCAACGCCAACGTCAACACGCCGAAGGGCAATTTCGACGGGCCGACGCGCTCCTACACCATCAACGCCAACGATCAGCTGCAGGATGCCAGCCAGTACAGGAATCTGGTCGTCGCCTATAAGAACGGCAGCCCGGTTCATCTCTCCGACGTCGCGACCATCATCGACGGCGCGCAGAACGACAAGCTCGCCGCCTGGGCGAACAAGACACCCGCCGTCATTCTCAACATTCAGCGGCAGCCCGGCGCCAACGTGATCCAGGTGGTCAATGCCATCAAGGCGCTGTTGCCGCAGCTCCAAGCCTCGCTGCCGGCGTCGATCAACGTCAACATACTGACCGATCGGACGAACACGATTCGCGCCTCGGTGCGCGATGTCGAATTCGAGCTGTCGCTCGCGGTCGTGCTGGTCGTGCTCGTGATTTTCCTCTTCTTGCGCACCTGGCGCGCGACGGTCATCCCCAGCCTGTCGGTGCCGCTATCGCTCGTCGGCACTTTCGGCGCGATGTATCTCTTGGGCTACAGCCTCAACAACCTCTCGCTGATGGCGTTGACGATCGCCACTGGTTTCGTCGTCGACGACGCGATCGTCATGATCGAGAACATCGCGCGCTATATCGAGGAAGGCGAGGCGCCGATGCGTGCCGCGCTCAAAGGCGCGCAGCAGATCGGCTTCACTATCGTGTCGCTGACCGTGTCGCTGGTCGCCGTGCTCATTCCGCTGCTCTTTATGGGCGACGTGGTCGGCCGGCTGTTCCGCGAGTTCGCCGTGACGCTATCCGTGACCATCCTGATCTCGGCCGGCGTGTCGCTGACGCTTGTACCGATGCTTTGCGCCCGCATCCTGCGCCGCACCGATACGGCGACCGAAAGCGCGTTCGAGCGGCGCAATCGCCAGACCTTCGATTGGCTTCTCCATCATTACGATCGCTCCCTCAACTGGGTACTCGATCGCCAGCCGCTGTTCCTCCTGGTCGCGGTCCTGACGCTCGTGCTGACGGTCGTCCTCTATATCGTCATCCCCAAAGGCTTCTTCCCGGTGCAGGACACCGGCTTCATCCAGGGCATCACCGAAGCCTCTCAATCCGTGTCGTTCGACGCGATGTCGCAGCGCCAGCAGGCGCTTGCCGATGTCATCCTCAAGGATCCCGCGGTCGACAGCCTGTCGTCCTTCATCGGCGTCGACGGCACCAATGTCACGTTGAACAGCGGCCGTTTCCTCATCAACCTGAAAGACCCGTCCGACCGGGACGATGTCAGCACGGTCATCCGGCGGCTGACGCAAGCCGCGACCCAGGTGTCGGGCATCTCGCTCTATATGCAGCCGGTCGAGGATCTGACCATCGACGCCACCGTCAGCCGCACGCAATACCGCTTCATTCTCGAAGATGCCGATCCGAGCGCGCTCACGCAATACGTGCCCAAGCTGGTCACCGCGATGTCGGGAATGCCGCAATTCGCGGATGTCGCCAGCGACCTCGAGCAGAACGGCCTCTCGGCCTATATCACAATCGATCGGGACACGGCCGGCCGTTTCGGCATCACGCCGGCGACGGTCGACAACGCGCTCTACGACGCGTTCGGCCAGCGCATCGTCTCGACGATCTTCACGCAGAGCAATCAGTACCGCGTGATCCTTGAAGCCGATCCGAGCTTGCAGTCGAATATCAATTCTCTGGATCAGATCTATCTGCCGTCGTCGGTGGCGGCAAGCGGGCAAGTGCCGCTCTCGGCCATCGCGACGTTCCATGTCGAGACCGCGCCGTTGCAAATCAATCATCTCGGCCAGTTCCCGGCGAACACGATCTCGTTCAATCTCGCCGCCGGCGTGTCGCTTGGCGAGGCGGTCAACGCCGTCAAGCAGGCGGAGCAGCAGGTCGGGGTGCCTGCGAGCATGATCACGTCGTTCCAGGGCGAGGCCTCGGCCTTTCAGGCAGCGCTGAGCAACGAGGTGTTCCTGATCATCGCCGCGATCGTCATCGTCTACATCGTCCTCGGCGTGCTGTACGAAAGCTTCATCCATCCGGTGACGATCCTCTCGACCTTGCCGTCGGCGGGTATCGGCGCGCTGCTCAGTCTGATGCTGATGGGCGACGATCTCGGCGTCGTCTCGATCATCGGCATCGTGTTGTTGATCGGCATCGTCAAGAAGAACGCGATCATGATGATCGACTTCGCCCTCGATGCCGAACGCAACGAGGGCAAGCCGCCGCGCGAAGCCATTCACCAGGCCTGTCTGTTGCGCCTGCGGCCCATTCTGATGACGACGATGGCGGCGATCCTCGGCGCGTTGCCGCTGATGCTCGCAGCGGGCACGGGTTATGAGTTACGCCAGCCGCTCGGTATCAGCATCGTCGGCGGGCTGCTCGTCAGCCAGATGCTGACCCTGTTTACGACGCCGGTCATCTACCTTGCCTTCGATCGCGTCGGGCGGCGGCTTGCGCGCTATTTCCCCGAGCCCGAGCCGGATGAAAGCGAGGGGCCGGCGGAATGAGCCTCTCGAGCGGTTTCGTCCGCCGTCCAATCGCGACCACTCTGCTGACGTTGGGCGTCGCGCTCGCGGGCATTGTCTCGTTCCGCTCGCTGCCGGTCTCGCCGCTGCCGCAGGTCGATTTTCCGACGATCTCGGTGCGCGCGACCATGGCGGGCGCGAGCCCGCAGGTGATGGCGGCGACGGTCGCGACCCCGCTCGAGCGCCATCTCGGCCAGATCGCCGACGTGACGCAAATGACGTCGCAGAGCTCGGTCGGCTCGACGCGGGTCACGCTGCAATTCGGGCTCGACCGCGACATCGACGGCGCCGCGCGCGATGTCGAGGCGGCGATCAATGCCGCGCGCGCCGATCTACCGACCAGCCTCCGCAGCAACCCGACCTATCGTAAGGTCAATCCGTCCGACGCGCCGATCATGATCCTGGCGCTGTCTTCGAAGACGCTGACGCGCGGCCAGATTTACGATGCGGCGGATTCGGTCATCGAGCAGAAGCTGTCGCAGATCAAAGGCGTCGGCGAGGTCGATGTCAGCGGCAGCTCGCTGCCGGCCGTACGCGTCGAGCTCAATCCGCAAGCCCTCGCCAATTACGGCATTGGCCTCGAAGACGTGCGCGCGGCGCTCTCGTCGGCCAACGCCCATGCGCCGAAAGGCGCGATCGAGCAGGAAGGACAGCATTTCCAGATCTATACCAACGACCAGGCGAGCAAGGCGGCCGAGTACCGGCCGCTGATCGTCGCCTATCGCAACGGCTCGGCGGTGCGGCTGTCGGATATCGCCGAGGTCGACGACTCGGTCGAGAACCTGCGCAACTTCGGCATGGCGAACGGCGCACCGGCGGTACTGGTGATGGTGTTCCGCAGCCCCGGCGCGAACATCATCAGCACCATCGACGGCGTGACGGCGGCGCTGCCGCAGCTCGAGGCATCGATCGCCAGCGACATTCAGCTCAACGTCGTCGAAGATCGGTCGACGACAATCCGCGCCTCGGTAAGCGATGTCGAACGCACGCTGACCATCGCCGTCATCCTCGTGATCCTCGTCGTCTTCGCGTTCCTGCGCGATCCGCGGGCGGGCCTCATTCCGACTGTCGCCGTTCCGGTGTCGCTTCTTGGCACGGTCGGCGTGATGTGGCTCTTGGGCTTCAGCCTCGACAACCTGTCGCTGATGGCTTTGACGATCTCGACGGGCTTCGTCGTCGACGACGCCATCGTCGTGCTCGAGAATATCACGCGGCATGTCGAAGCCGGGATGCCGCGCATGAAAGCCGCCTTGCTCGGCGCTCAGGAAGTCGGCTTCACCGTGCTCTCGATGAGCCTGTCGCTAGTCGCGGTGTTCATCCCGATCCTGTTGATGGGCGGCATCATCGGACGGTTGTTCCGCGAATTCGCCGTCACCTTGTCGGTCGCGATCCTCGTCTCGCTCGCTATATCGCTGACAACCACGCCGATGATGTGCTCGTTGTTCCTGCGCAAGCCGAAATCGATCGAGGAAGGCGAGGGCTGGTTCGGCCGATTGAGCGAACGCGCCTTCCACGGCGTGCAAAACGGCTATCGCCGCAGCCTCACCTGGGCGCTCGACCGGCCGCGTACGATGATGCTGATCCTCTTGGCGACGCTGTGTTTCAACGTCTTCCTCTTCATAATCGTGCCGAAAGGCTTTTTCCCGCAACAGGATACCGGCCGCATGATCGGCGGCATGGTCGCCGATCAGAGCATTTCGTTCCAGCTCATGGAGCAGAAGCTGGCGCAGATGATGTCGATCGTCGCGCAGGATCCGGCGGTGGAGTCGGTCGCAGGCTTCACCGGCGGCGGCCAGACCAATTTCGGTTCCGCTTTCGTCTCTTTGAAGCCGCTCAACCAGCGC
>DATGLO010000299.1:0-3650 GCA_035294105.1 Allostellaceae bacterium | reverse complement strand
TTGCCGGCATCGGCGTCGATATTGTGCGCGGTGAGCGCGGCGAGGCCGCTATCCATGCTGCCGATCGGCACGGTGACGATGCCGTTCTCGCCCCAGCCCTCGCGGCGCGCGATCTCCAGCGCGAACCAATTGGTCAGCGAGCCGACGGTCGAAATGCCGACCTTCTTGCCTTTGACGTCGGCGACGCTTTTGAGCGGGGAATCGGCCGCCACGATCAGCGCGAGGTTGGCCGGTGCATCGCCCATCTCGGCGACGGCCTTCTCCGGCGAGCCTTTCACCAGGAATTGCAGATCGGTGCCGCCGCCAAGCGCGGCATCGACCGCGCCGGCGATCATCGCCTGATGGAGCTTGGCGCCGCCGCCAAGATCAAGCCGCTGCACCGTGATGCCGTTCTTGGCGAAGATGCCGAGCTGGGTGCCGGCATCGAGCATGCCGAAATTGAAGGCATGCGGCTCGGGCGTGCCGACACGGATCGTATCGGCGGCGCGGACGGCATGGGCATACATTACCACGAAGACGGCAAGTACAAACGCGTAGCGTTTCATCGGGCTTCCTTTATTTATATCTCGACAAAGTGGAAGTAACGCCTCACGCCGCGTCGACGAGATCGAGCTTGATCTTTTTGCCGATAAGCTGCGCAGCTCTTTTCAGGGTTTCCAGCGTAACGGCATCGCTCGCAGGATCGAGCAAGCGGTCGAGCTGCGAGCGGCTCGTCCCCATCCGCGCGGCCATCGCTTTTTTGGTAAGGCCCTGCTTCTTCATCGCCCGCTGCAATTGCCAAGAGACGACCGCCTTGATTGCATGCGCTGTTGCTTCTTCGGTGAGGCCCTCTTCCTCGAGCCAGGATTCGAAACTCGATCCGATCGGATTAGCCACGTTTTTCCGAGCCATCTTTTGTCCTCGCTTTCAGATCACTCAGCCTTCTGCGTGTTGTCTCCAAATCGCTCAGCGGCGTCTTCCGCGTTTTTTTGATGAAGCCGTGAAGCAGGACGGCTTGCTCGTTATCGATTGCGAACAACACGCGAGCAATTCTGCCTCCCGAAAGATCGCTTCTCACCTCGAACAAGCCCTGCCCCATCGGTCGACACACGGGCATGCCAACGGGCCATCCGAATTCGACGGTACGAATGTTGTCGCCGATGGCTTTGCGGTCTTCGGCATCGAGCGATTTCAGCCAAAGACGAACCGGCTCTCGCCCCGATGCCGACCGATAGAAAGCCGCCGGCAAACGCTTCATTTGCGGAATGTACTATAATTGGTACATATTGGCAAGACTATGCCGCGTGCCGCGCCGGCTCCGGTCGCTTGTAGAATTTGCCGCCTTGCAGGATGTGGCTGATCGCCGTCTTGTCCTGCAGCAGCTTGATGTTCTTCACCGGATCGCCGGCGACGATGAGAAGATCGGCGATATAGCCCGGCTTCACCTGGCCGAGCGCGTCGCCCATCCCCATCAGCGCCGCGCCGCCCGACGTCGCCGCGGCCAGCGTCTCGGCGGCGCCGAACCCGAACTTCTTCTCGAACAGCTCGAGTTCCCAGGCGTTGCGGCCATGCGGATTGTGCGCAAAGCCGTAATCCCCGCCGGGCAGCACGCGGATGCCGCGCTTGCGCATCGCGGGAATGACTTTGAGCTGGCCTTCGTCGATCTGCTTCAAGCCGACCTGCGCCTCCGGCTGGCGCTCGATCGCATGCTCCGCCATCTCGTCAAAATTCTTCAGCCCGGCCTCGATGATGCCGACCGCGGGCACGACGAAGAATTCGCTCTTATGCTTTTCCATCAGGTCGAGCGTCGGCTCGTCGGCGAAATTGCAGTGGAAGATCGCGCGAAAGCCATAGCGGATCGCGAGGCGAATCGATTCCGAGCTGTAAGCATGGCCGACGAGGTTGATGCCATTCTCCTTCGCGAGCCGCGCGGCGCTGTCGATCTCGCCTTCGGTATAGGCCATCTCGTCGAAATGCCGGGGGATGACGGATTTCGCGCCGGACAGGATGAACTTCATCGAATCGACGCCGAGGCCGATCATCTCGCGGCAGAATTTCTCGACCTCGGCGACACCCTGGCCGTAGCCCTGGCGGCTGCCATCGACCGCGCGCTCGAAGGAGGCGGCTTTGAGGCGCGGCCCCGGCACGAAGCCCTTGGCGATTTCGTCGCGCAGCTTCACCTCGATCTGCGGCCGCGTCGCGCCGCCGGAAAAAGCCGAGGTATAGCCATGATCGAGGATGGTCTTGGCATTGTGCGCGGTGATGAAGACATGGTCTTCGACCGGCGGCATGAAGGTCGGCACGATGCGATCGACGGCGCAGGTGAAAGTCAGATGCGTGTGGGGCTCGATGAGACCCGGCATCAAGGTGCCGCCCTTGCCGTCGATGACCTCGGCACCCGGCGCGGCGATCCGCTCGCTGCCCTTCGCCACGGTCTTGATGCGCTCGCCCTCGATCAACACCTCGCCCGGAAACGGCGCCGCGCCGCTGCCGTCGAAGACCGACACGTTGCTGATGCGTATGGCAGTCATCGCTCTTTCCCCTATCGCCTCTCGATCTCGCTCGCCGTGCCGATCGACGGCAGGCGATCTTAGCCAGCGACGCTGCCGCAGCGAAGTTCCGAAAACATGCCTCATTTGCGGCGGCCGAGCGCCGCAGTCGGAGATTAAATCCCCGACACCATGGCGTCCCGCGGAAATCAGGCCATCGGCGGCGCGTTGTCTCTCAGAACATGTATTTGGAGCCGCATTATGCGTCCCTCGCTCCTCGCTCTTTCCCTCGGCCTCTTGCTCACGGCCTCCGCCTTCGCCGCGAACGCGGCCGATCCGCCCGGCCGTGTCGGACGCCTTGCCTACATCGACGGCACGGTTTCTTTCCATCCGCCGGGCGATCAAGCCGGCGATTGGGTGCCGGCGACGCTCAATTATCCGGTCACGACCGGGGAATCCTTCTGGACCGACGCCAATTCCAAAGCCGAGCTCCAGATTGGTCCAGCGGAGCTGCGGCTCGACCAGGCGAGTCAGCTCGACGTTTCGCGGCTTGACGATCGCACGCTCGATATGCAGCTCGACCAGGGCGACCTCAATCTTTATCTCCCGCAGATGCCGCAAGGCGAGGTCAAGATCACAACCCCGCGCGGCCTCGTCGTCATCACCGCGCCCGGCACCTACGACATCGATGCCGGTCAGCCCAACGGCGATCAGCCCTCGGACCAAGTCGTCATCTCGGCGTTCCAGGGCAGCGCGCGTTTCGATCCCGATCGCGGCTCTTACAACATCGGCGCGAACCAGGCGGCGATCGCCAGCGGCCAGCCGACGGAGGTCCAGTTGGTTGCTGCGCAACCGACCGATTTCGACAACTGGGCACAAAGCCAGATTCAGCAAGAGGCTGCGGCACGGCAGCCGGGCTACGTCCCTGCGGCGGTAACCGGCTATCAGGACCTCGCGCGCTACGGCGATTGGGCACAGGATCCGAGCTACGGCGAAGTCTGGTATCCCAACGATCTTCCCGCCGATTGGGCACCTTATCGTGACGGCCATTGGGCCTGGGTGCCGCCTTGGGGCTGGACCTGGATCGACGATTCGCCGTGGGGCTTCGCGCCCTTCCATTATGGCCGCTGGGCCTATGTCGGCGACCGCTGGGGCTGGGTCCCCGGCGATATCGAAGCGCAA
>DATGLO010000298.1:0-4331 GCA_035294105.1 Allostellaceae bacterium | reverse complement strand
GTGATGCCGGAGTTGTAGAAGCCCTGCACTTGCTTCGAGACTTCGGTCAGATCGACGGTGAGCTCTTCGCCTTTCACCGTCACCTTGACCCGGATCGGCACCTTCTGGCCGATCGAGATGCCGTCATCGTCCATAAAGGATTCGGCTTCGTAGACGCCGTCGGGAATGGAGAGCGTGCGCTGGCGCGCGGCATGCTCGGAATGATCCATGATCGCGGCGATCGCATCCAGGACCGGCTCGCGGCCGTAGCGATTGAGGAGCGCGGAGAAGAGCCGCTCGCCGGTCTTCACGGCCGTCACTTGGGCGCGCAGATCGCCCATGGCGCGCGTCGGAATCCGGACATTCATGCGGATGAAGTCCATCAAATCCTGATTGGCGACCCCTTCCTTGTAGAGCTTCAAGTAAGGGATCTGCAGCCCTTCCGAGAAGATGTCGGTGGTGACGCCGCCCAGGACGCCGCCGATATCGATCCAATGCGCCATGCAGCAGGCGAACGCCGCGAGCTGGCCGCCATGGAAGATCGGCATCGTCAAGGTGACGTGGTTGAGATGCGAGCCGGTCGTATAGCTGTCATTGGTGATGAGGATGTCGCCCGGCTTGATGTTGTCGTAGCCGAAATGCTTGATCTTCGCCTTCACCGTCTCCGACATGCCGCGAATGAACATCGGCAAGCCGATGCCGATCGACACCGTCTCGCCCTTCGCCGTGAAGAGGCCGGTCGTGAAGTCGAGCGCCTCATAGATGATGGTGTTGTAGGCCGTCCGCATCAGATTGGTCTTCATCTCTTCCGTCACGGCAATGACGCCGTTGCGGACGATTTCGGTGACGACCGGATCGGCCTTGCGGTTGGTGGTCTTGGTGTCCGCCATGATTACTTTCTCCCCGCGACCGCGATTTCGAGATGGCCGTAGGCATTGACGGTGAGCTGATCGCCGGGCGCCAGCACGGTGGTCGAGGCATGCTCCTCGACGAGCGCCGGGCCGGCGAGCTTGTTGCCCGCGACGAGCTTGGCGCGGGCATAGGTCGGGGTGTCGATGAACCCCGCGCCTTCGTAATAAACCGGGCGCTTGCCGGTGAACGCGTCCTTCCCGGGCTCGGGGCCGCCCGCGGCGATCTTTTCCTGCGGCGGCTTCCTCATCACGCCGGTCACGGCCGTACGCAGCGACACGATCTCCGCGCGCTCGGCCGGAGCGTTGGTGCCGTAACGCTGCTCGTGCTGTGCGTCGAAATGATCCTTGATCGCCTTGCGGTCGCGTTTCTCGAACACCTCCATCGGCAGATCGACGGTGACGGCATGCTCCTGGCCGACATAGCGCATATCGACCGCGCGCTTGATGACGATCCGGTCGGGCTTCACCGAGGTCTGGGCGATATCGCGCCGGCCTTCGTCCTCGAGCTCCTTATAGACCGCCTCGATCTCGTCGAAGGACGCATCGTCGAGCCGCGTGAACCAGGTGCGCACGAAATCGTAGCGCAGGTCCGAGAACAGCATGCCATAGGCCGAGAACACGCCCGGTGCTTCGGGAACGATGACGCGGCGCATGCCGAGCTCGCGCGCGACCTCGACCGCGTGCAGCGGCCCGGCACCGCCATAAGCGACCAGCACGTAATCGCCGACATCGAGACCGCGCTCGGTGGTAACGCCTTTGACCGCGTAGGACATCGCCGTGACGGCGATCCTGAGGATGCCGTCGGCGGCTTGGGTCGCATCCATGCCGAGCGGTTCGCCGACATGCGTCGCCAGCGCTTTTTTCGCCGCCGCGGTGTCGAGCTTCATCTCGCCGCCGAGGAAGCGATCGGCGCCTAAGCGACCGAGGGCGAGATTGGCGTCGGTTACGGTCGGCTCGGTGCCGCCGAGGCCGTAGCAGGCGGGACCCGGCGCGGCGCCGGCACTTTGCGGGCCGACGCGCAGCATGCCGTCCTCGACCTTGGCGATCGAGCCGCCGCCGGTGCCGACCTCGAAAATATCCATCATCGCGATCTGCACCGGCAGCGCCTTCTCGTAGCCGCCGAGCAAGGCCGAGCCGGTGGTGAGCGGCTCGCCGTCGTGGATGACGCCGGCCTTCGCCGTCGTCCCGCCCATGTCGAAGGCGATCGCGTTCTTGAGGCCCAAGGTCTGGCACAGCATGCGCGTGCCGATGACGCCGGCCGCCGGACCCGATTCCAGCATGCGGATGCAATATTGCCGCGCCTGCTTCGAATCGTAGAGGCCGCCGGTCGATTGCACGATCAGGAACGAGCCCTTAAAGCCTTCCTTGCGGATGTGGTCGTCGATGCCGCCGACATAGCGATCGACGATCGGACCGATATAGGCGTTGGCGACCACGGTCGAGCAGCGCTCGAATTCGCGATATTCCTGGCTGAGCTCGTGGCTCGCCGAGACGAAGATGTTCGGATGGCGCTTTTGCAGGATCGCCTTGGCGCGCTGCTCGTGCTCGGGATTGCGATAGCAATGGAGAAAGAGGATCGCAATCGCTTCCATGCCGAGGCCGGCGAGCTTGTCGCCGAGCGCTTCGATCTCCTTGTCGTCGAGCGGCTTCTCGATCTCGCCGTCGGCAAGGATGCGCTCGTTGACCTCGAAGCGCAGCGCGCGCTCGACCAGCGGCACGTGCTTCTGGAAAAAGAGGTTATAGCTGTCGGGCCGGTTGATGCGGCCGATCTCGTAGATGTCGCGAAAGCCTTTCGTGATGATGAGCGCGGTTTTGGCGCCGCGCCGCTCGAGAATGGTGTTGATGCCGACGGTCGAGCCGTGGAGGAACAGGCCGACATTCTTGTAATCGGCGCCCGCCTTGGCGACGCCGTTATTGATGCCTTCGACGAGATGCTTCGGGGTCGAAAGCGCTTTGCCGAAATTCAGCTTGCCGGTCGCTTCGTCGAAGACGGCGACGTCGGTGAAGGTGCCGCCGATATCGGCGGCCAAACGCAATTGCTCGCTCATGAACGATCCTCGGATAGGAACTCGTGGAATGACGACGTGACAGCGGTCATGCGGTGACGCTCCGCAGCCTGACGACCTCGCCGGCCGCCGCGCCCGGCGCTTCGACACGGCGGTGCGGGCGCGGCAAGGCGATGCGATGGGCGACATCGACCGCGAAATGCGCGACGACCTGGGCGCGCACATAGCCGTTGAGCTCGCGCGCGATGCGTTCGGACTCCCGCGCATCGCCGGCGGCGATCGCATCCACCAACCGCCGCGAAATGCGCACCGTGCCCGCAAAGCGCTCGGCGAGCGCCGCGCCGCGATTGCGCGACGCGCTGGGGAGCCCGTGTTGCGCGATGCGCAGCTTGTCGGCGAGCATCTGGCGATAGCCGCGCGCGATGCAGCGGTTGTGGCTGGCGCCGGCGATGGCGGAATGGAGATCGTAGTTGAACCGGATGATGGCCTGGTAGTCGTGGCTCTCGACGGCGCGGCAGAACTTTTGGAGCTGCGCCTTGATCGCCTTGATATCGGCCGGCGAGCTGCGCACCGCGGCGAAGTGACAGGTGATGGGCTGGAAAATCTCCATCGCCTCGTAATGATCGACGACGTCGATGAATTGCAAGGTCGCAACGCGGGCGCCGCGATTGGGCTCGAGCTCGACGAGGCCTTCCGACGACAGGCGGATCAGCGCCTCGCGCACCGGCGTGCGCGAAACCTTGTATTGCCGGCAGAGCGCGATTTCTTCGAGCACCGAGCCGGGCTCGATGGCGAGCGCGATGATCGCATAGCGCAGCGCGTCATAGACGAGCTGGCTGCCCTTCACCTTGGCGCGCGGCTTGGCGTGCGTCGAACGGAGGGCGGTTTTCGGCATGCGTTTCTTGGCGGCTCCCGACTGTATTTTTAAAATATACAGGAGGCGGGCGCAACCCAGGCCGAAACGCGGCTGAATGAGCGGAAAAGCCTCAGGGCACGGCGTAAGTTTGGAACCGGGCCGGCATCGATTCGCCCCATTGCGCATAGGTGTCCTTGCCCGCTTCGCGCAAGCCCGGCGGCGTCGCGGCGTTCAAGACGTCGCTATCGGTCCAATGCTCGTGCACGCGGCCCCACGGATCGCACCAATAGTCGTAGATCTGGCTGCCGAGCCGGTGACGGCCGATGCCCCACATGTGGCGATACTTGTTCTTCCTGGCGAGATGCTCGTGGCCCATCATCACGTCGTCGAAGTCGCGCACCTCGTAGGAGAAATGATTGAGCCCGGCTTTCGGGCCCGTCATCGTGAAAAAGACGTGGTGATCGACATACGTCTCGCCGCAATCGCAACGATTGAAGGACGAGACGAGGTTCGACGGCTCGCCCGCCCAGACATCGTCGGAGCAGAGGAAGCCCAAGGTCTCGCGATACCAGGCGAGCG
>DATGLO010000297.1:0-7018 GCA_035294105.1 Allostellaceae bacterium | reverse complement strand
GAGGGGCCCGCTGGGCGATGTGACAGGGGCGACAATCGCGATAGAATGACCGCAACACTCGATTGAGGAGGCGCTCATGGGTGAAATCCTCGGCATCGGCACGACGCATCATCCTTCGCTGACCGGCACCGACGAGGCCTTCGCCTCGACCTGGCAGCGCATCATCAACGCGCCGCGCGTCGATCCCAAATGGCGCGACAAGCGCAACTGGCCGGCCGGCATGCTCGACGAGGTCGGCAACGACATGGGGCTCAGCGCCGGCAAGCGCTATCGCGAGCGCAACTGGGCGAGCTTCAGGAAGCAGCGCAAGGTCGTCGACGACTTCAAGCCCGACTTCGTCGTCATCATCGCCGACGACCAATACGAGAATTTCCGCGAGACCATCATCCCGCCCTTCTGCGTCTTCGGCCTCGACGACAATTTCGAGCAAGAGGTCTGGAACCACGGCTATGCGGCGAAGCTCGACAATTACTGGAACGAGCCGCATGACATGAAGATGCGCGTGCCCGGCCATCGCGAGGGCGCGAAGTACCTCACCGCGGGCCTCATCAATCGCGGCGTCGCGATGCCCTATGCCTACAAGCTTCTCCATTCCGAGATTTTGGCGCACGGCTTCAACTACACCGTGCTCTATCTCGATTGCGACCGCACGGGCTGGAAGCATCCGATCGTGCCGTTCCACGTCAATTGCTACGGCAGCTCGGTCATCAGCGCCGAAGGCGCCTTCGCGCATCTCTTCAAGGAGCCGGCGCAGAAGGGCCTGCCCGATCCGCCCGGCCCCAACCCCGCGCTCTGCTACGAGGTCGGCTACAAGATGGCCGAGACGCTCGCCGAGAGCCCCTATCGCGTCTGCATCATGGCGTCGTCGAGCTGGTCGCATTGCTTCCTCTCGCCGACGCACGGCTATGTGCTGCCCGACTTCGATGCGGACCGCAAGATGTTCGCGGCGCTGAAAGCGGGCGATTACGAGACCTGGCGCAAGCGCACCATCGAGGAAGTCGAGGCCGCGGGCCATCACGAACTGCTCAACTGGCATGTCCTCGCCGGCGCGATGGCTTACCTGAAGCGCAAGCCGCAAATCCTCGACTATTTCGAGACCTTCATCTTCCAGTCGGACAAGTGCTTCGCGGTGTTCCCGCCGAATTAGCCTAGGAGGACGACGCCATGGCCGAAAACGAGCGTACCCGTGTCAGGGAGCGCGAAGCGCCGCAGCTCAATTCTTACGAGATGGGCCTCGAGCGCGACCGCAAATGGGCGGAGCGGCAGGCGACCGGCCGCATCGTCGTGCGCAAGTCGGAGACGGTGCAGCAGCTCATGCGCCAGGGCCATCTGCGCTTCTATCTCGATGCCGGGCGCAACGTCTTGGACACCCCGCTGCAGAACTGGTCCGTGTTCACGCATGAGGTACGCACGGTCTCGGGCAAGCATCGCCATCAAGGCGGGCTCGTCATCCATGTGATCGACGGCCGCGGCTATTCGGTGGTCGATGGCGAGCGCGTCGATTGGGAAAAGGGCGATCTCGTGCTGCTGCCCTTGAAGCCCGAACGCGTCGAGCATCAGCATTTCAACCTCGATCCCGAGAAGCCGGCGCTGTGGATGGCCTTCATTCACCAAGGCACGCGCGAGTACCTCGCTTCCGAGGTGACGCAGACCGAACCCTCGCCCGAATGGAAGGCGCAGCAAGACCGCGGCGGGTGATGGCCCGATCGGGCGCGGCGCCGACAGCATTGCGATCGCTTTATAGTTAGTATATACTAACGATCTGTCCTCGGCCGAGCGCTCGCTCCGATGCGAGCCAGGGAGGAACTCATGGCGAGCACGATCACACGCCGCGTGGCACTCACCGGGCTGGCGGGCGCCGCCGCTACTTTTGCAATTCCGGCCGCGCGGGCCGCCGACAAGCTTCGCGTCGGCAAGGCGGTGGTGCAGAACTTCGGCTTCATCCCGCTCGACGTCGGCATGAAATCCGGCATCTTCGCGAAGCACGGGCTCGACATTGCGGAACTCAATTTCGCCGGCGGCGCCAAGCTGGCGCAGGCCATGACCGCGGGCGCGGTCGACATCTCGCTGAGCGCCGGGCCCGAGATGGCGTTCGTCGCCAAGGGCGCGCCCGAGGTCGCGGTCGGCTCGATATCCTCCGATCCCGGCTTCATGGGCATGACGGTCGGCGCCGATGCGAAGGGAGACGGCATCGACGCGCTCAAAGGCAAGAAGATCGGCGTCACCAGCCCGGGCTCCCTCACCATGTGGCTGGTCGAGGAAGTCAACCGCGTCAAGGGCTGGCACGGCGCGGACGCGGCGATCCCGGTGGTGATCGGCGGCGCCCCGGCGGGTCAGATCGCGGCGCTGAAGACCGGGCAAGTCTTTGCCGTCGAAAGCAGCGTCACGCTGGGCTTCGCGTTGGAGGCGCAGCATCAGGGCCGGGTGCTGATCGATTGCTCGATCTATGTGAAAAGCATCGAGCTGTTCACGACCTTCGCCAGCGACGACCTCATCCATCGCAATCCCGACGCGGTGCGCCGGTTCCTCGCGGCATGGTACGAGACGGTCGCCTACATGAAACAGCACAAGGCCGAAACCGTGGCCGTGACGAGCAAGGTGATCGGCTACTCGCGTGCGGTTTCGGAGCGGGCCTACGATGCGCTGATGCCGGCATTCTCGGCCGACGGCGCGTTCCCGCCGGATGCACTCAAGACGCTGAGCGCTTCGTTCGTCGCGCTCAGCGTGCTCAAGCCGCCCATCGACATGTCGAAGCTTTACACCGAGAAATTCCTGCCGAAGGTGTGACGGCCGGACACGCGCCGTCGGCGTCGCTACGCCTTGATATTCGCCTTCGAGATCTCCGAGACGCGGTTGCGCAACGGGATCGAATCCTCGGACTGGATGTCCTGGTAATGCATGCCCGGCTTGGCGGCGAGCGCGGGGTCGCTCGGCGGCACGTCGAGGCGGCGGCTGTTGCGGCCTGACTTGACGTATTCCATCTGCCCCTCTTTCGAGAGCAGCCAATTCACGTAGACGGCCGCCGCGTTGGGATGCGGCGCCTTATCCAGCATCGCGACAACGCCGAAGCCCGGCCCGCCGGCAACGGTCTTGAACTCGGGCATGAAGGTCGTGACGTTCTTGCCCAGACCCTGCTGCCAGAACGGCTCCAAATCCTGCGAGCCGACGGCGAGGCCGATGGGATACTTGCCTTCGACCACCCACTGCGCTTCCTGGCGGCCGTTGGTGCTGTAGGCGACTTTCTGCGTCGAAAGGAATTTGGCGAGGAAGTCGTCGCCGCCGTTCAGCACCATCGTGCAGCCGGCGGCGATGCCGGGGCCGCCGATGCGCGGATCGTCCCACACCATCTTGCCCGAGAATTGCGGCTTCATCAGGTCTTGCAGCGTCTTCAGATCGTCGTGCTTGACGAAATCCCAGTTGACGTAAGCCGGCGCGGCGACCGTCAGGTCGAAGGCGAAGGTGAATTTCTTCTCGTGATCCTGCCAGCCGAAATTGAGGCCGCCGAACCAGGCCTTATCGTCGATCACCTCGGGCAGCTTCATCACCGGCGGCAGCGGCGCGAATGCGCCCGCCGGCTTCAAGGTGCTAAGGATCGACGGCGTGCCGCCGATGTAGATGTCCCAGCCGTAGATGCCGGCCGCGCGCTCGCGCTGGATGCGCGGAATCGATTCGAAGCCGTTGAGCCCGGTATAGCTCACCTGGATGTCGGGATATTTTTTCTTGAAGCCTTCGGTGAAGGCCGTCGTATAGGCGCTGCCCGGCGCGCCTTTGATGACCAGCGCGCCCTCTTTCTTGGCGGCGGCGACGATCGCGTCCCAGCTCGGCTCGGCCGCGGCGGATTGGCTCGCCCGCAACAGCGGCGTCAGCACCGCCGCCGTGCCGATGCCGGCGACCGCCTGCCGGCGCGTGATTGAACCTTTTCGCTTCATGTCTCCCCCCTGTTCCCTTGCGCCGCGGGTTTAAAGCCCGGCGATCTCTTCTTTCGGCTCCAACACGACGACCGGAATTTCGCGCGTCGTCTTCGCCTGGTAATCGCGATAGGGCGGATAAAGCCCCGTCATCATCGCCAAGAGGCGCGCGCGCTCCGCGCCCGCGGTGATGCGCGCCGTGCCGCGATATTTCTTGGCGCCCACCCTGAAACTTCGCCTCCGGCTGGTCGCGCAGATTGAGGAACCAGGCGGGATGGGTCGGCGCGCCGCCGCGCGAGGCGACGACGACGAAGCCGTTGCCTTCCTTGCCGTAGATCAGCGGCGTCGTCTGCGCGGCGCGGCTTTTGCGCCCGGTCGTCTGCAGCAGCAGACAGTGGACCGGCGGCAGGCCGGGCAAGCGGAAATCGACCTCATGCCCGTCGGCGCCGTCGCTCTTGAGGTAAAGCTCGACGTGACGCTGTTGCCAGCCCGGCGTGCCCGGTTCGATCTTCATCGCCATCCTCATGCTCCCGCAAATGCCGACGGACGATAGCGCAGATCCATTATATCACGGCGCGCGGCCGGAGAAGATGACGGCATTCATTTTGCCGCCTCGGCGTCGACCGTTTCGCGCTCGCCGGCCGCGCGTTGCTCCGAGGCGCCGACCGAGCGCGCGCTCAGCGAATGCGCGGTGTTGATCAGCGCCACATGCGAGAAGGCTTGCGGGAAATTGCCGAGCTGACGCCCGCCGCGCGCGTCGTATTCCTCGGCCAAGAGCCCGAGATCGTTGGCGTAGCCGAGCAGGCGTTCGAACAAGGCGCGCGCATCGGCGGTGCGCCCGCAGAGCTGATAGACGTCGCACAGCCAAAAGCTGCAGGCGAGGAACGAGCCCTCGCCGCCGGGCAGGCCATCGACCTCGCCGGCATCGCGATAGCGGAGCAACAGCCCGTCTTGCATCAACCGGTCCTCGATCGCGGCGACCGTGCCCAGGACGCGCGGATCGTCGGGCGGCAGAAAGCCGGTGATCGGGACGAACAGCAGCGCCGCATCGACCGTCGTCGCGCCGTAATATTGAACGAAGGTATTGCGCCGCGTGTCGAAGCCGTGGCGGCAGATATCGGCATGGATCTCGTCGCGCACGTGGCGCCAATGGTCGATCGGCCCTTCGAGCCCGAACATGGTCGCGCTCGCGATCATGCGATCGAAAGCGAGCCACGCCATAAGCTTCGAATGAACGAAATGGCGCCGCGGCCCGCGCACTTCCCAGATGCCCTCGTCGGGCTCGCGCCAGATGCGCTCGAGATGCTCGATGATGACGAGCTGCAGCGCCCAGGCCGCGTGGCTTTCGCCGATACCGAAGCGGCGTGCCGTGTGGAGCGCGCTCACCAGCTCGCCATAGACGTCGAGCTGCAGCTGCGAATGGGCGGCGTTGCCGATACGCACCGGCCGGCTGCCGGCAAAGCCGGGCAGCCAATCGAGCGCGAACTCGACGAGGCGCTGCTCGCCATGGAGGCCGTACATGATCTGCAGATCCTGCGGCGAGCCGGCGGCGGCGCGCAGCAGCCATTCGCGCCAGGCAATCGCTTCCTGCTGATAGCCCGAGGTGAGAAACGCATAGAGCGTCAGCGTCGCATCGCGAATCCAGCAGAAGCGATAATCCCAATTGCGCACGCCGCCGATGGCTTCGGGCAGCGAGCTGGTCGGCGCCGCGACGATGCCGCCGGTCGGGCGGTAGGTCAGCAGCTTCAGCGTGATGAGCGAGCGCTCGACCGCATCGCGCCACGGTCCCTCATAGGTGTTGCGCGCGCTCCACGCCTGCCAGATCGGCTCGACCTTCCGGAGCAGCGCGACCGCATCGCGCACCGGCGGCGGCACGCGATGCGAGGGATACCAGGTCAGCACGAAGGGCACGTATTCGCCGGCATGGATCGCGAATTCCGCGCGCGTGCGCCAGTTCTCGTTGACGAGCTCGACCGGCGTGTAGAGCCGGACCGCGTCGGGTCCGGCGATCGCGACGATGCCTTCGACCGAGCGCTCGAGCCACGGCACGAGCCGGCCATAGTCGAAGCGGAATATGACGCTCATCGTCATGTCTACGACTCCTTCGTCGCCGCGCACCAAGCGGATCACCTCGTCGACGAATTCGTCGCCGGGCGGCGGCATGAAGTCGATGACCGTCGCCGCGCCGGTCGGAGTCTCGAACCGGGTCTCGAGAATCGCGGTGCCGGGGCGATAGCGGCGCGACCGACGCACCTCGCTTCCCTTGGCGCACACCTGCCACGAGCCGTGGCTCTCGTCGCCGAGCAGCGCCGCGAAGATCGCCGCAGAATCGAAACGCGGCAGGCACAGCCAATCGATCGATCCGTCGCGCCCGACCAGCGCCGCGCTGTGGGTGTTGCCGATGATCCCGTAATCCTCGATCCGCCGTGCTCCCTGCGCCATGGCTCCTCGCTGCTCGGATGAAACCGTTCAGGGCCGCGCCGGTTGCTCGCGTCGTTCGATCGGCGCGGATAAGCGGCGCGCGTGCGGCCGCACAGACCGCAAGACGCGATCGCCGGGCAAGATCAGGTCGCCTTCTTCCCCGGCAGCTCGTAAACCGTGCGCTTCAGTTCCGCCTGGTATTCGCGGCGGCTGATCGGCGGATATTTCGGCGGGTTCTCGGCGCTTTGGCAGCTCGGCAGGCATTCGAGCGGCACGTCCCAGCGCGTCGAGACGAAGAACGGGATCGAATAGCGCTCGTCGCCTTCGAGGTTGAAGACGCGATGCGGCGCCGAGCGGAAGCGGTCGTTCGACCAGCGCTGCAACAGATCGGCGTTGTTGAAGAGCAGCATGCCGTCATAGGCCGGCGCCTCGACCCATTGCCCATCGCGCGTCTTGATCTCGAGGCCGGGCTTCTTCGCCTGGGCGAGGATGGTGCAATAGCCGAAATCCGTATGCGGGCCGATGCCGTACTGGCCTTCGTTCTCGGGAATGCGCGGCGGATAGTTGAGGAGCCGCAAGGTGCAATTCATCGGCTTGAACGCGTCGTGCTCGCCGAGCCAATCCGCCGGCAGGCCGAGCGCCAAGGACTGCAGCGGCAACAGCTTCGTCATCAGCGCATGCGCGGCGCG
>DATGLO010000296.1:0-9174 GCA_035294105.1 Allostellaceae bacterium | reverse complement strand
GATCGTGTCGGGGTTGCCGGGGAGCTGGGCGAGGGTCTTCGAGCCGGGCAGCAAGGCGAGGTCGTTGGCGTCGTCTTCCCATTGCAGCGCCTGGCCGTCCTTGGTCAGCATGAAGAGCGCGAGCAACGCGCCGGCGGCGGGGTCCGGGCTGGTTTTGGGTACAGCCATGTACCAAAGGTCCATCACCGGCGCGTCGGCCGGCACGACATAGCCGAGCGGCGCGCCGCGGCGCTGCTGTTGGATGACGTCGCTGATGTCGCATTCCAGCACCAGCATGTCGAATTGGCCGTCGAGGATCGGTGCCGTGTCGCCGCAGCGGATCAGCCCGCCCACCTGGGCGGCAAGCTTGGTGACGAAATCCTGCATCCGGTCCGGCCCCCATTTCGGGTCCATCGCGGCGAGGAAGTTGAAGCCGGCGGCGTAAGGCGTCGAGGCGATCTTGCCCTTCCATTCGGGCTTCAGCACGTCGACGATGTTCTTCGGCACCTGATCGGCCGGCACCGCGTCCTTGTTGTATTCGATCCCGAAGACTTCGGTCGAGATCGCGACGGCGGCGTTGCCCGGTGCGGCGGCGGCGGGCGGCAGATCGACGCCGATCTCCTTGGCGAGCGCAACCCAGTCGTAAGGCTTGGTCGCATTCGCCTGGATATCGGTGAGCAGCGAATCCGCGCCGAGGATAACCACATCGGTGGTCGCCGGCGAATTTGACTGCGCCGATTGCACCAGATTGGCAGCTTGCTGCGTCATCGACGGCGCCGGGGCGAAGGTATAGGCGAGATTCGTGCCGTAGAATTTATTGAATGCCGCAATCCATTTCGGCAGGTCCTTGCCGTTGTCGCCAAAGCCCGAGCCGCTCCAGGACAGGTCGAGCTTGCCTTCCTTCGTCGCCTCGGCGATCAGCGCTTTGACGTGGGGGCCGAAATCGGCTGCTGCTGCGGTCGATGCCGCGGCGATCGAACCCAAGACCGCCAGCGCGCTCATTGCGCCGTAACGCGTCATCTTTTCCTCCCCCGTTCCTGGTTGCCGCTTGGCCGGCTTAGTTCGGAGTCACGCCGGTTTGCGTCGTCAGCGCCTTGGGAGTCTGCCAAGCCTTGAGCGGCCGGCCCTCGGCGAGCGCGGTCAATTCGCGCAGCCAAATATTCCGCCAGAGGATCACACCGCGATCCGAGCGGCCGAGATTCTCGAACGGCCCTTCGGCGATTTTCGGCTGACCCATTTGCGCGACGCAGTCCTGGATATTGACCAGGTCAGGCCGGGCCAAAATGTCCTCGTCCTCGAGGCTGCGGCGGCCGGCGAGGATCTGTCGCGCCACCTCGGCCACCGGCTCGAGCATCAATTTTTTCGTCCGCGCGCGCTCTTCCGCCTGGGCATCGCGGTAGCGCTGCACAGCGTCTCCTTTGAGATGCCGCAGATCGATACCGAAGCTCAAATGCGTGTCGTCGTCCTGCGGCACGCGCCAGGCGGCGCGATCGGAGAAGCTTTGATCGCCGGCTGTCGGCGAGGATTTGAACATGATGATGTTCGGCATCAGCAGCTGGTTGGCCCGCGGGTTGCCGTTGGGATAGCGCGCGACGACGCGCAGCCCGTAGTCGGTCTCCTCCGCTTCGATCGTCGGGACATCGCGAAGGCCGGCACGCGAGAAATTGGTGTTGCGATGGGTGAAGACGACATGCACCTCGTCGCTGTGATTGTCGAGGGTGTAGAAATAGTTCGAGTAGCGGAGATAAGTATCCGCCTCGAGCACGCCTTCTTCCTCGAACCACGGATAGCGCGGCAGCGGCGGCGCCGCGCCTTCGCCGAGCCACGCGAAGATCAGGCCGAGATATTCTTGGGTAGGATAACCGGGGATCTTGATCTTTTCTTTGAACGCGGCCGGCTCGGCCGGCTGCTCCACGCATTGCCCGGTCCCATCGAACATCCAGCCGTGATACATGCAACGAATGCAATCGTCCTCGACCCAGCCGGCCGAAAGCTGCGCGCCGCGATGCGCGCAGCGCGGCCCGACCAGATGTGCCTTGCCGGAAAGGCCGCGATAAAGCGTATAGTTCTCGCCCATCACGCGTACGGGTTTGGCTTTGCCTTTTTCGAGATCGGCGGAGAGATAGACCGGCTGCCAGAACTGGCGCAGATAGCGGCCGGCGATCGTACCCGGGCCGGTTTTCAACAGATCTAATTCGGTGATCGCCGCCATCGGCGTCATCCTCCACGAATTCTTTCCGCAAAGATGGCCGTTCGCCGCGAAACGGGCAAGAGCTATTTAGGCGACGAAGAGTTTCGATTTGAAATCGATCGTCGTCTTGAGAAGGCCGTTTTCCTTCATCAGCGTCTCGAGCCGCATCGCCGCGTCGACATCGACGCTGAGCGGCTGCTCTGAAGCGACCATCTGGGCGATGAGTTTCGGATCGGTGTGGGTGTAGCTGGCGACGAGCTGGTTGTAAGCGTCGTCGCGCAAATTCGCGTTGATCCATTTGCCGCCTTCGAGGAAGGCCGTCTGATACCGGCGGATCAGGTCCTTTTTCGTCTCGGCCGCGCTCGCCGACACGACCCAGAACGAGGTCGGCAGGCCGGGCATGGCGGTCGAGAGCGGCCAGGCAACGCGCTCGATCGCGGGATCGCTGAGCCCCGCGGTCATGAACGGATCGAGCACCAGTGCACCGTCGACCTGCTTGCTCTTGATCGCATCGAGCATCGAGGGCAGCGGCACTTCGCGATAGGTGATCTTGCTGACATCGCCGCCGGTCTTCTTCGCCCAGCCTTGCATCACCAGCCACTGGATGTCGTATTTGGCGTTGACGCCGATGATCTTGCCTTCGAAATCCTTGCCGGTCTTGAGATTCTCGCCCTTGCGGATCATCAGCGCGCCGGGATCGGGCGGCTGCGTCGGGATCGGCGCGCCCTCGGCGATGAAGCGCAGATCGATGCCGCGCTCGAGCGCCGTCATGCACGAGATCGAATTCGCGTAGAGCACGTCGAAGCTGCCGCTGGCAAGGCCGGGAATTCCGACCGCGCCGCCCTGCACGGGCTGCGTCGTCACCGCGATGCCTTGCTGCGCGAAATAGCCCTGCTTCTCGGCGGCGAAATGCGCGGCGACCGCGAAGATCGGCACGATGCTGACGCGCACCAGCGGCAGATCGGCCGCATGCAAGGGCGAAACGCGGGTGAGCGCAAAGCTTGCGCCGATGCCGGCGAGCGCCGCGCGGCGCGAGATGACAAAGGTCATTCGATTCTCCTCGCTACGCCTTGAAGATTTTCGCATCGATGTCGATTTCGGTCTTCAAGAGCCCGTAATCCTTCACCACCGTCACCAGCTTCTTCAAGATCACGGGATCGATATGGGTCGGCTGCTTGGCCGCATACATCTTGGCGAGCAGCGCCGGATCGGTCTTGGTGTAACCGGCGACGAGATCGATGAATTCCGGCTTGCCGATATGCTCGTTGAACCAGGCGACGCCTTTGAGGAAGCCGCGTTGATAGGCGGCGATCAGCTTGGTCTTGGTGTCGGCGGTCTGGCCCGAGGTGATCCAGAACGAGCTCGGCATGCCGGGCATGACCATCGAGGACGGCCAGCCGGCGATCTCGAATTCCGGATCGCCCATCGCCTTCGTCATGAACGGGTCGAGCACCAGCGCCGCGTCGACCTCGTGGTTTTTCAGCGCGTCGAGCATCGACGGCACCGGCACTTCGCGATAGCTGATTTTATTGACCTCGCCGCCGGTCTTCTGCACGTAACCCTGCATCACGAGCCACATCAGGTCGTATTTCACGTTGATGGCGATGACCTTGCCTTCAAGATCCTTGCCGTTGTGGATGGGATCGCCATTGCGGATGAAGAGCGCATCGACATCGGGCGGATGGGTCGGGATCGTCGTCGCCTCGGCGACGATGCGCAGATCGATGCCGCGCTCGAGCGCCGTCAGGGTCGAAATGCAATTGGCGTAAAGAATATCGAAGCTGCCGCTGACGAGGCCGGGAATGCCGATGGCGCCGCCCTGGACCGGCTGCGTCGTGGTCGCGATGCCTTCGGCGGCGAAGTAGCCGAACTTGACGGCCGCGAAATGCGGCGCGACGGCAAAGATCGGAATGATGCCGACATGGACGAGCGGCAGGTCGCTATCCGCGGCCGTGGCTGGCGGCGCGCTGGCCATCGCGAAAATGCCGCCCAAAGCGGCAAGAGCGTCGCGGCGCGACATCGTCGAATTCATACGTCCTCCCCGATCACTTGCCGCGTGCGTTTTCGCGTGCCTTCGCGGCGTTTCCACTATTCAGGTCAGCCGCCGCCGCGCTCCTGCGCGGCCTTGTATTCCGGCGACACTTCCGTCTGCGTCATCTCCGATGCGACGTAGTCGCGCGTCGGCGAATGGATGAACGCCATCCACAGCGACGGCTTGTCCGGATCGGTATTGAAATGCTGGTGCTCGACGCCTTTCTCTTGGAGCGGCAGCAGCACCAGATCGCCTTTTTCCCAGTCGTGGCGCACGCCGTCGACGACCGAGTAACCCTTGCCGTCGATGACGTAGATGATCAGCCCGCCCTGGTGGCGATGCTTGCCCGAGGCGGTGCGGATCTCGTGCGTGAACACGATCCAATCTTGGAGCGGCGTGTCCTCGATGGTGAGGCCGAGGTAATTCCGGAGGCGCCCTTGGCGCGTCAGGTTCTGCGGGCAATCGGCGAGCTTGCAGACGATGCGGCCGGTAAGGTTGCGCGCGGCGCGATCCTTATCCTGCTGGATCGCGAGCTCGTAGGAGCTTTGCTGGGGCGCTTCGCGTTCGCGGATGCGGGTGCGCTCGAATTCGGCCATAGGTCCAATTCCTCGGAGCGAGAACCCGCTCAATCTATCAAACGGCGCGCGCGGCCTTCAAGGCTCGGCCGCAAAGCGTCCGACGAAATCATCGGACGCAATCGCTCAGGCCGAAAAGAACGTGTCCGGCGCGGCCATGATCACCGCGGCCGAGTTGTGGATGTGTTGGCGCATCGCCGCCTCGGCGCCGGCGGGATCGCCCTTGAGGATCGCCTTGACGATGCGGCGATGCTCGAGCCGCGAGCGCCGCGTCGCGACCGGGGTTTGCAGGATGCTCTGGAATTGCAGGCGAAAGATCGAAAGCTGCGCCTGCTGCACGAAATTCGGCAGTTGCTTGTGCCGGCTCGCCTCGACGATCAGTCGGTGGAACTGCTCGTTATATTGCGCGTAGGTGAGGTTGGTCGCGCCGCGATCCCACAGCGACTCCAGCTCCGAAAGCTTCTTGCGCTCGGCCTTGCTCATGCGCTGCGCCGCTAGCGATGCGGCATAGCCTTCGAGAAGCGCGCGGATCTCGTTGAGCTCGACGAATTCGTCGCGCGTCATCTTGCGGATGCTGGCGCCGCGATAGAGCTCGATCTGGACGAAGCCCTCGGCGGCAAGCCGGCGCAGCGCCTCGCGCACCGTGCCGCGGCTGACATCGAAATCGCGCATCATGTCGGGCTCGACGAGCCGTTGCCCCGGCACGTAGCGCGCCTGGCGGATGCCGGATTTGACCGATTCCATCACCTGGTCGACCGTCGACACCGCGTCCGCGAGTTCGCGCGGTTCGATGGTCCGGAGCTTGGCGGCGGTTTTCGATGCCATGGGGCGGATTCATGCCAGATGCGCCCCTGCCGAACAAGCGGGGAAAGCGCCTCCGCAGGCCGGCCGTTTGACGATTTCATCGTACGATGAGTATTCTGGGACGATCGGTAAGGGAGTTTGGGCGATGTCGGAAGAGCGCACCAAGAAGCTGGCGGCAATCAATTTCTGGGACGAGTTGTTGAAGCTGCGCGACGAGCAGCGCGCCAACCGCAAGAACGGGCTGATGGTGATTAAGGGCAAGGAGTTGCCCCAGGAAATCAACCGCCAGGGCCTGATGCGCTGGTACATGCATCCGGCGATCAAGGACCTCGTGCTCAACACTCACATGTTTTTCGAGCAGGAAATCCCGCCGGGCAGCCGCTCGGGCATGTACAAATTCCAGGGCGAGCAGGTGATGTATATCCTCGAAGGCAAGGGGTACACGCTGATCGACGGCGTGAAGCATCACTGGGAGGCCGGCGACGTCGTGAACCTGCCGCTTCGCAAGCAAGGCATCATCGTCCAGCACTTCAACGAGGATCCGGAGAAGCCGGCAAAATTCGTCGCCGCCGAGCCGAATCTTTTCGAATGCACCAGCGTCGATCGCGGCTCCGGTTTCGAACAGATCGAAGATGCGCCGGAATACCGGCGCTGAATTTACGCATATCGCTCGACAGGTAAAACGCCGTGCCGCATGAGGGACACGATCACGGCCACGACCACGGCCATGTTCACACGCATCCGCGCCGCCGCTTCAATGCGACGGTCGATCATCTCGCCAATGATTACGTGTCGGCCAGCAAGCTGCTGGTCACCGTCGACGAAGAGTTGATGCATCAATCGGGCGTGAAGCCCGACGACATCGTGCGCGTCGCGACCGAGCGCGGCCGCGCGGTGCTCGTGCGGCTCGACAAGCCCGTGGCCGGCGATAGCGGGCGCGGCGTCATCCGCATGGACCGCTTTCTGCGCCAGGCCTTGAAAGCGCATCTCAACGAGACGGTCGAGATCGAGCCCGCCGATGTCGGCCCCTGCAAGATCGTCGAGCTCAATCCCGCGATCGACGTCTCGACGGCGCATAATCTCGCGCCGCACCTCAAAAAGGTGATGGTCGAGAACCGGACGCCGCTCAGCATGGGGGCGGTGCTCTATATCTCTTTCCCGGGCACGCAAGCCGGCACGACCTATGAGGTCAATCGCCTGCCCGAAGGCGTGGGTTACGTCACCGAGGAAACCGACGTCCGGCTGCATTTCCATGACGAGCACGTTCCGCTGGGCGTGTTCGAGGTCACCTTCGAGGATGTCGGCGGTCTGAACCGGCAGATCAAGCTGGTGCGCGAGCTCGTCCAGCTGCCGCTGAAATTCCCGCATGTCTACCGCCAGCTCGGCATCAATCCGCCGCGCGGCATCATCCTTTACGGGCCGCCGGGATCGGGCAAGACGCATCTCGCGCGCGCCGTCGCCAACGAGATCGAGGCGCGCTTCTATTATATCAACGGCCCCGACATCATCGGCACCTATGCCGGCGAGACCGAAGGAAACCTCCGCCGCATTTTCGGCGAGGCCGCGCATCACGCGCCCTCGATCGTCTTCATCGACGAGCTCGACGCGCTGGCGCCGAAACGCGGCGAGACCGGCGCGCATTCCGATATCCGCGCGGTGACGCAGCTCCTCTCGCTGATGGACGGGTTGACGCGCGTCGATTCCGTCATCGTGATCGGCACGACCAACCGCGTCGACTCCGTCGATCCCGCCTTCCGCCGGCCGGGCCGCTTCGATCGCGAAATTTTCGTCGGCCCACCCGACGTGCAGGGCCGGCGCGAGATTCTCGAAATCCAGACGCGCGAGATGCCGCTGACCGAGGATGCACAAGACGCGCTCGACGACGTGGCGAAACGCACGCACGGCTTCGTCGGCGCCGATCTGATGGAGCTTTGCCGCAACGCGGGTCTCGAAGCGCTGCGCCGCTCGACGCTTAACCTCGAAGACCCGCGCGCCGCGTTCCGTATCGACATGCAGAACCTGCGCGTCGATCGCCAGGATTTCGATGCCGCGCTCGCCCTGGTGCGGCCCTCGGCGATGCGCGAGACCTTGATCAGCATCCCCGATGTGAAATGGGACGACATCGGCGGCCTCGACGAGGTGAAGCGGCGCATCAAGGAGATGATGGAGCAGCCCCTGCACAATCCGCAGGTGATGCAGGAGATGGGGCTCGCGACCCATGTCGGCGCGCTGCTCTACGGACCGTCGGGCACCGGCAAGACCTTGCTGGCGAAGGCGCTCGCCAACGAATGCGGCGTCAACTTCATCGCCGTCGACGGGCCGGAGATTTTCTCGAAATGGCTCGGCGAGTCCGAAGAGGGCGTGCGGCAGATTTTCCGCATCGCGCGCCAGGTCGCGCCGACCCTGATCTTCTTCGACCAGCTCGATTCGATCACGCCGGTGCGCGGCGCGCATGAGGGCTCGATGACCACCGAGCGCGTCGTCAATCAGCTTCTTGCCGAGCTCGACGGCGTCGAGCAGCTCGCCCGCGTCATCGTCGTCGGCGCGACCAATCGGATCGATCTCGTCGATCCGTCGATCCTCAGGCCCGGCCGTTTCGGCGTGCATATCCATGTGCCGCTGCCGAACGAGGCCGATCGCCGCGCGATTCTCAAGATTCATCTCGCCGGTCGCGGCAAGGAAGCGGTTGCCGGCCTCGGGCCGATCATCGATGCCGTTGCCGCGCGCACCGAAGGCTTCTCCGGCGCGCGGCTGCGGCAGGTGTGCCAGGAAGCCAAGCGCCTCGCTTTGCGCGATGCGAATTTCGCGCGCGCGGTGACGCCGAGCCTCGATCACGTGCTGCAGGCGCTCGCCACCGAAAGCGAAGAGCGCAAAGACTGAAATTTCCCGTCGCGCTAAACGCCCATAATCCTAAACGCATTGCGATCGTCCGACGAAATGGTAAAGTGATCGCCGGGGAGAATCACCGGCGAAGCGTGACGCGATGGCACAACCGCACCGTATCGACGTCCATCATCATCCGTCGCCGCCCAGCTATCTGAACTCGCGCTTCGAGCGCGACAAGCAATACGAGCCGCAAAAGACCTGGAGCGTCGCCAAGTCGATCGAAGATATGGATCGCGGCGGCGTCGCGACGGCGATGCTGTCGCTGCCGCATTCGGTGCAGATCTGGCCGGGCAAGAACGACGAGGCGCGCGGCCTCGCGCGCGACTGGAACGAATTCATGGCGAAGATGCGCGCCGACAATCCCGGCCGCTTCGGCGTCTTCGCGGCGCTGCCGATCCTCGATATCGACGGCAGCTTGCGCGAGATCGAATACGCCCTCGACGCGCTGAAGGCCGACGGCGTCGCGCTGATGACCAATATCGGCGACAAGTGGCTCGGCGATGCCCATTACGCGCCGGTCTTCGAGGAGCTCAACCGCCGCGGCACGATCCTCTACACCCATCCGGTTGCGCCGAATTGCTGCCGCGATCTGCTGCCCGAGCTCAACGATTCGGTGATCGAATACGGCGCCGACACCTCGCGCGCGATCGCCAAGATGATCTATGGCGGCGCCGCGGCGCGCTATCCCAAGATGCGCGTCATCTTCT
>DATGLO010000295.1:0-2352 GCA_035294105.1 Allostellaceae bacterium | reverse complement strand
CAGATCGACCGCCTGATCCGCGGCTGCAATCCCGCGCCGGGCGCCTGGACGACGTGGGACGGGAAGAAAGTCTACCTCTTCGAAGCGAAAAAGATTCCGGTGCGGACTTTCGGCATGGTGAAAGGCTTCAAGCCCGGCCAGGTAATGAAGGTCGAAGGCGGCAGCTTCACCGTCTGCGCCCAAGGCGGCTTGATCGAGGTCCAGCGCTGCAAGATCGACGCCGGCAAGAAGATCGCCGGTGCCGAAGCCGGTATCGCCGCCGGCACGATCCTGGGCTAACCGCTCTTCGCCTCATCGAGCGGACCGAGCGCTTCGAGCAGCGGTCCGAGGAATTCTTCGTAGACACGCCAGCGACCGACGGCCGTACGATAGATCGGCTGGCGCACCTGCGATGCGCTCGCCGTGCGCACCGGCCGCTCGGTTTCGTGGAACGACAGGCACGCCTCGCTCCACGGCAAGCCGCAATGGGCGATGATGCGGCGCGCTTGCCCCTCGAGATCGGCGACCACATCCTCATAACGAACATCGAGGATACGGCCTTTCGGCAGGACGCGGCGCCAATGCGCCATCAGCTGGCGATAGCGGCGGTGATAGCGGCCGAGCTCGGCAAGATCGTAGGTGTGGTTCTGCTCGGCGGCGAAGAGCTTCGAGAAGCACGAAATGCAAGTGTCCACCGGATCGCGGATTGTGTGGATGATAATCGCGTTCGGCATCGCCAGATGGATCAGCCCGGCGAAATAATAATTCGACGGCATCTTGTCGGTGATGTGCTTCGCTTCGGGAGCATTTTTACGCAGACCTTCGAGGTAGCGCGCGGCGATCTGGCGCAGCGCCCTGGCGTCGAGCGCTCGCACGTAGTCGGGATAAGGAACGACCCCGCCGTCCGGACCGCGAACATCGCTCAGCACTTCGTTGAGCGTGCGGAGCTCGCCGGCGCCGTGGACCTCGGGATGGCTGGCAAGAATTTGCTCCACCAGCGTCGTCCCCGAGCGCGGCATGCCGATGACGAAAATCGGAAGCCGCGTCGGATCGCCGACCGCCGACTTTTGCGCGATCAGCGCCGGCGTAAACACGGACTCGATTCTGTCGAAAAGACCGAGCACGTCGGTTTCGTCATACGCGATCTGCGCGCGCTTCGCTGCATTCGCCCTGGCCAGATGGGCAAAGCTGCGCTTGTAGTCCTTGATGTCGGCATAAGCCTTAGCCAGCGCGAAATCGAGCTGCAGACGATCGGTGTCGGATAACGGCTCGCCGCCCTGCTCGATCGCCTCCATCGCGGCGAGATGCGGGTCGCCGACGGCGAATTTTTTCGAATCCGCGAGGTTCACATAGGTGCCGGTGGATTTGGGATCGATCGCTAGCGATTTGAGGTAGGCCTCGCGCGCCTCGTCGAACCGGCCGAGCTCTTTCAGCACATTGCCCATATTGTTGAGCGCATCGGCGAGGTCGGGCTTCAACTCGAGCGCGCGGCGGTGATAGGCTAGCGCCTCCTCGAGCTTGTCGCGCTCGAACGCGATGCGTCCCATGACGTTGAGCACGTCGTGACTGTTAGGGTTGAGCGCAAATGCGCGCTCGATGGTCGCCGCCGCCTCGTCGTTCTTATGCGCATCGAGCAGAACGGTCGCGAGATGAAGCAGTGCCTTGTCGTTGCGCGGCTCGATC
Organism: Allostellaceae bacterium; assembly: GCA_035294105.1. GTDB lineage: Bacteria > Pseudomonadota > Alphaproteobacteria > ATCC43930 > CGMCC-115725 > CAIKMD01. The sequence continues at coordinate 690 of DATGLO010000295.1, read as the reverse complement.
GCCAGCGCGCGGCGCAAAGTCGCCTCCGCCTCGTCGTCGCGGCGAAGATCCTTCAGATCGAGTGCCAGGCTATCGAGAATTTCGGGATCGTCCGGCTTTAGGGCGAGGGCACGGCGATAGCCTTCTTCTGCCTCGTCGAATTGCTTGAGATCGCGCAGCGTGGTCGCGAGATTGTTCCAGGCATCGGCGAAATTCGGACGCAGCTAGAGCGCGCGGCGATAAGCTACGATCGCTTCGTCGAGCCGCTTCAACGCCCGCAGGGCGTTGCCGCGATTGCTCAGCGCCTCGGCGAAATTCGGGCGCAGGGCGATAGCGCGGTCATAATGCGCCAAAGCCTTGGCGAAATCGTCCTTCTCGTAATAGGCGATACCGAGATTGCTCATCGCATCGGGATAATCGGGCTGAAGCTCCAGCGCGCGCTTGCCTTCGGCGATCGCCTCGTCGATGCGCTTGGCGAGCCGGCACATCTTGCCGAGATTGGCGTGATAGAGCGCGATATTCGGGGCAAGCGCGACCGCGCGCCGCATATGGTCGAGCGCATGCCCGAGATTGCCCGATTGATGCGCAATGATGCCGAGCAGGTGATAAGCCTCGGCATTTTCGGGCGCTTTCTCCAGCACGCGGCGGCAGATCGTTTCGGCTTCGGCGAGCTTGCCGCCTGTCGCCGCTGCTCTGCGACCAGCAGCAACT
>DATGLO010000294.1:0-2435 GCA_035294105.1 Allostellaceae bacterium | reverse complement strand
GCGACCCATGATTACCACGATGCCTTCACCAGCCCCGATGGCAAGCGCGCCGATCAGGCAAGCGCGCCGGAGATTTTGGCGATTCTCGCCAAATATACGGGGCAGGCGCCCGAGGTGATCGATCAGGGTCTCGGCTATATGGATGCGGAGGCGCGGCTCGACGCGCCCGATGTGCTGCATCAAGTCGCATGGTACCGTGCGCAGGGCATGGTGAAAGACGATTTCGACGCCGCGAGCATCATCGACAAGCGCTTCGTCGTGCCGCTGCCGGGCAAGTGACGATCGCCAACAAATGGGCATTGCGAGAGAGGGAGAAACGACATGCTGAAGACGATACGTCTGGCGACCGCGCTGATGCTCGGCTGCGGCCTCGCCCTGGGCACGATGCCCGCGAGCTTCGCCGCCGACAAGGTCAAAGCCGGCGTCGTGCGCTCGATGGGCGGCAGCCCCAACATTCTCGCCAAGGAGAAAGGCTTCTTCGCCGCCGAGGGCATCGACGTCGACATCATCTATTTCGATTCGGCGCAGCCGATCGCCGTCGCGGTTGCCTCGGGCGATTGCGACGTCGGCGCGACCGGCCTTACCGCCGCGTTCTTCAACCTCGCGTCGCAAGGCGCGCTGAAGATCATCGGCTCCGGCACCTGGGAGCATCCGGGCTTCCAGAGTATCGGCTTCGTCGCCTCGAATCAGGCTTATGCCGCGGGGCTCCATTCGCTGAAGGATATCGGCGGGCATAAAGGTGCGGTCACGCAAACCGGATCGCCGCTGCAATACGGCATCGCGCTCGCGGCGCAGACCTTCAAGGTCGATTACGGCACGATCCAGATCCTGGCGCTGCAATCCAATCCCAATGTCGGCACCGCGCTGACGGGCGGCCAAACCGATTTCGCGGTGCAGACCGTCGTGCCCGCTTACGCCGTCATCAACAAGGGCGGGGCCAAGCTTTTGGGCTGGGAAGGCGATCTGCTGCCGCCGAAGCAGAACGAGGCGTTCTTCACCTCGACCAAGATGATGAACGAGCGGCCGGACGTGCTGCGCCGCTATCTCATCGGCTATCGCAAAGCCATGGCCTATTTCCACGACGCCTTCGCCGACAGCAACGACAAGCGCCGCGACGGTCCCCATGCCGAGGAGGTGATGAACATCGTCGCCAAGGCGCTCGATCAGCCTTTGGCGCAAATCAAGCTCGGCATTCCGTTTTTCGATCCGCAAGGCCGGCTGGCCGAAAAGGATTTCGTCGAGCTCGCCGACTGGTACACCTCGCAGGGCATGATCAAGGGCAAGATCGACGTCGATGCCATGATCGATCATCGCGACGCGATCATGGTGCCGGCGAAGTGAACGCTCGTATTCCGATCCGGAAGTGCGCCTCCGCGCCGCGAGCGCGCGCCGCCGGACTCGCGCTGCTGGCTTGCGTCCTTGGCGCGAGTTCAGCCGGCGCCGCCCCGCAGATCAACACGCAGATCAAAGTGTGCAGCGTGCGCTCGATGGGCGGCAGCCCCGGCTTCGTCGCCAAGGACAAGGGCTTTTTCGCGGCGCAGGGCCTCGACGCCGACATCGTGATGTTCGATTCGGCGCAGCCGATTGCGGTCGCCGTCGCTTCGGGCGATTGCGATTTCGGCGTCACGGGCATGACCGCGGCCTTCTTCAACATGGCGGGGCAAGGCGCGCTGAAAATCGTCGGCGCCGGCGCCTGGGAGCATAAGGGATTCCAAAGCGTCGGCATGGTGGTCTCGAATGGGGCCTATGCCGCGGGCCTCCATTCCTTCAAGGATCTCGGCGGCCATTCGATCGCCATTACGCAGCTCGGCACGCCGTTGCAGTATTTCGCCGTCGAGATCGCGCACGCCTTCCATATCGACGACCGCACCCTCAAATTCCTGCCGCTGCAATCGAACGGCACCGTCGCCTCCGCGATCGCCGGCAACCAGGCGGATACGGCGGTGCAGACCGTCGCGCCGATTGCGGCGCTGCTCGGCAAAGGCGATGCCAAGCTCCTCGGCTGGATGAACGACGTGCTGCCGCCGCGGCAGGGCGAGGCGGTTTTCACCGCCACCAAGACGGCGAATGAGCGTCCCGCCGTCGTCAAAGGCTTCATGACGGCGCTGCGCGCGGGCGAAGCCTATCTCCACGACGCTTTCGCCAGCCCGGACGGGCAGCGCCGCGACGGGCCGACCGCCCCCGAGGTCCTCGGCATCGCCGGCAAATATCTGCAACAGCCCGAAAGCGCCCTACGCCTCGGCATTCCTTATTACGATCCGCAGTCCCGCGTCTCGGTGCCGGACATCGCCGCGCTGCTGGATTGGTACAAGGCGCAGCACATGCTGAAATCCGAGTTCGAGGCCAAGAACGTTGTCGATCTGCGCTATGCCATCGAGATGCCGAAAGACGCCCGGATCGGAGGCTAAGGGCAACGACCGGGCGTGCCCGGTTCC
>DATGLO010000293.1:0-15439 GCA_035294105.1 Allostellaceae bacterium | reverse complement strand
AGCTTGTTGAGCGAGCGCATATAGGCGGCCATGTCGCCATCGGGCGGCGAGATCACGCTCGTCGACCAGCCCATCACATGATCGCCGGTGAAGAGCGTCGCTTCCTCGGCGAGCGAGAAGCAGAGGTGGTTCGAGGTGTGGCCCGGGGTTTCGACCGCGGCCATGCGCCAGGTCGGGCCCGAGCCTCCACCGCCTTCAACCGTGTCGCCTTCGCGCATCGTCACGTCGGGCACGAAATCGCGATCGCCGCCTTCCTCGGTCTGGCCGCCGACACGCTCTTCGGGACGTCCCGAGCCGTGCGGGCCGAAGCCGTAGGTCTTGGCGCCGGTCGCGGCTTTGATCGCCGCGGCTGCGGGCGAGTGATCGTTATGCGTATGGGTGATGAGGATGTGCGTGACGGTCTCGCCGTCGAGCGCCTTGAGGAGCGCGTCGATATGCTCTTGCAGCTTGGGGCCCGGATCGATCACGGCGACCTTGCCCTGGCCGATGATGTAGGTGCCGGTGCCCTTGAAGGTGAAGGGGCTGGCGTTGCGCGCGACGACGCGGCGGATCAGCGGCGTCAGCCGCTCGGAGCGCCCGTATTCGAAGGCGAAGTCGCGGCGGAAAGGGATTTCACCGGCCATCCCTTGGGCATTATCCCAGGACCGCGCTCTTGCCAAGCTTTTCCTGGCTTCAAGCGCAGCGCGCGTTTCTCGATGAGGTGCCAGGATAGGAAGGCGAGCGCACCGACCAGCAGGGTCGAGAGCAGGAATTCTTGCCACCACGCCGCGTGGCCGTGCAGCAGCCAGATGACCAGCCCTTCCGACGGCCAGCCGAAGATATAAAGGCCGTAGGAGAGATCGCCGAACTTGGTCGCCGGGATGATTGGCAGCTTCGGATGGAGCGCGAGATAGAGCGCGAGATAACAGCCGAAGACCGGGAAGAGCAGGATGAACTGGCGCAGCGGAATGCTGATCGCGAGACCCAAAAGCGCGAGCAAGGCAATACGGCCATCGAAGATGCGCGTGTCGCGCAGCTTGTAGAGGATCATGCCGGCGGCGAAGAAGCTCAGGGTCCAGCCCCAGCCGCCGAGAGAGCCGAGTGCGTCGGGAAAGGCGATGCAGGCCATGCCGAGCGCGAGCAAGAGAAGGCACACGGGCAGCCTGATCAGCCGCAGCACGCCCAGCACCAGCACCATCAGATACATGTCGAATTCGCAGCCCAGCGACCACAGCGAGCCGTTGACCTCGGCGCCGGTCTGATTGTTGACGAAGACGACGCCCGGCAGCTCGTGCACGCGGCCGTCGAAGAAGGAATTGTAGAAGACATAGCGCCATGGATCGGCGTGGTGGAGATAGGCGCCCAGCGGCAAGCTCGTCACGATCGGCCCGAGCACGAAGGCGGTCAAAGCGAGGCAGACGAGATAGGCGGGAAAGATGCGCAAGACGCGCTTGATCAGATAGCGCCACGGCGAGTGCGTCTGCTCGAAGCTTTGCGTCACGAGAAAGCCGCTCACCGCGAAGAAGACGAAAACGCCCGCCAGGCCGAGCATCGCCTGATTGCCGGTGAGGAGGTTCAGCGGATCGTTCTTCTCGACGCCCTGGGCGATGAAGATCGCATGCGACAGCAGCACCGACAGCGCGGCGACGAGGCGCAACGCGTCGAAATTGTTCTCGCGGCGATCTCTCGCGGCGGCGGCCGTGGCGGCGGGCGCGCCTGCGTCGGTTTTCATGCTAGCGACAACGGGCCAAGCGGCGGCGAAATGCCATTACAGGCAATCGGCTCAGCTCGGCGGCTTCATCGCCACCGAGAACATCACCGTCGGCAGCATCTCGCGGATGGCGGCGCGCAGGCCCGCTTCGTCGGCGCCCTCAGCCTGGGCGATCGCCCCGCGCGGATTGCGGCGCAGGATGGTCGCGGTGGCGCGCCCGGCTTGGGTCGAGCCGAGGGTGACGAACACGTCGCCCGGATCGAGCCGGCCGATGCTCTTGGCGAGCGCGGCGCGGCCTTTTTCGGTGTCGAGATCGTGCACCGGCAGGTCGCCGGTTTGCGGCGCCGGCTCGGGCGGCACCGCCGCCTCGATCGCCTCGACCGGCTGATGACGGGCAAAGCGCTGGAAGATGGCGCGGCCTTCCGCCGTATCGATGCGGAATTGCAGCTCCCAGGTCTCGCCGCGCGCGGCAAGCTCGCTGATCAGCGCGAAGAGATCGTCGCAATCGGCGTCGTGGCTGCAGGTGATGAAGGCGAAGCGGCCTTCATGCTCGATCACGCGGTCGTCGTTCTCGGCAAAGCCGAGTTCGTCGAGCGCGTTGACGAGCGCGCGCTCCGAGGCGACGAGAAGCGTGCTGACGTGTAGTCGCGAGGTTTCGCGCGAAGGATCGACGGCGTCCATGGGCACCTCACTTAGCCACTCACTCTCGCTTCAGCAAGCGCTCCGGGGGCGCTTCGGTTGCACCAGGTTAACCGTGAAGGCGGCGCACGCCGCGCGTCTCGTCGACGCCCAGCGCGGGTCGACCGCGCTCGGGATAAACGTATCCTCATAAGAGCGCTCGGGCGCCATGTCGCCCGCAGTCGCCATGCCGCCGATCTGGATACGCGTAAAATTAGCAAAATTTCCCTGTGCTCTCATAAATTCCCCCGAATCGCGGCAAAGGCTCTCCCGGCCGTGCCGCGCTATTATAGTCCGTTCGTCTCGGGATGGGGCTCGGCCAAGAAGCCCCGGGCGCGAGACGCGAGGAGGATCATGTTCGGGCTCATCCAGGATCAGCCGCTGCTGATCTCGTCGTTGATCTTGCACGCCGACCGGCATCACGGCGCGACCGAGATCGTCAGCCGCTTGGCCAATCCGCCGTTGCATCGCTACACCATCCGCGCCGCGCATTCCCGCGCGAAGAAGCTCGCCAACGCCCTGACACGGCTCGGCATCGAAGAAGGCGACCGCGTCGCGACGCTCGCCTGGAACAGTTATCGCCATCTCGAATTCTATTACGCCGTCTCGGGCATGGGTGCGGTCTGTCATACGATCAATCCGCGTCTCTTCCACGAGCAGATCGTCTACATCGTCAATCACGCCGAAGACAAAGCCGTGTTCTTCGATCTCGCTTGCCGCCAGGTGGTCGAGAAGCTGCGTCCGCTTTGTCCGAACGTCGCGCATTGGGTGGCGATGGACGAGCGCGGAGCGCTGGCGGACGCGCCCGCCGCATGGCGCTGCTACGAAGAACTGCTCGCCGCCGAGAGGGACGATTTCGCCTGGCCGGTCTTCGACGAGCGGCTCGCCTCCTCGCTCTGCTACACCTCGGGCACCACCGGCGAGCCGAAAGGCGCGCTTTATCAGCATCGCTCGGCTGTGCTGCATTCCTACGGCACGGCATTGCCCGATTGCCTCAACCTTTCGGCGCGGGACGTGATCTGCCCGGTCGTGCCCATGTTCCATGTCAACGCCTGGGGCTTGCCCTATTCGGCGATGCTGGTCGGCGCGAAGCTGGTGTTTCCGGGCGCGGCGCTCGACGGCAAGAGCCTTTACGAGCTGTTCGAGGCCGAGCAGGTGACGATGAGCGCCGGCGTGCCGACGGTGTGGTTCGGATTGCTTAATTATATGGCCGAGCAGCGGCTTAAATTCTCGTCGCTCAAGCGTCTCGTCATCGGCGGCTCGGCCTGTCCGCCGTCGATGATCGAGCGGCTCGAGGGCGATTACGGCGTCGAGGCCGTACACGCCTGGGGCATGACCGAGATGAGTCCCATCGGCACTTTCGCTCAGCTCAAAGGCAAGCATCGCGACGCCGATGCGGCGGCGCTTTTGGCGGTCAAGGCGACGCAAGGCCGCGTCATTCCGGGCATCGATTTGAAGATCGTCGACGGCGCGGGCAAGGAATTGCCGTGGGATGGGACCAGCGCCGGCGACCTCATGGCGCGCGGCTGGTGGGTGACGACCGGTTATTTCAAGGCCGAAGCCTCATCTCTGCGCGACGGCTGGTTCCCGACCGGCGACGTCGCGACCATCGACGCCGACGGCTATATGCATATCACCGACCGCTCGAAAGACGTGATCAAGAGCGGCGGCGAATGGATCAGCTCGATCGAGCTCGAGAACATCGCCGTCGGCCATCCCGCCGTCGCCGAGGCGGCGGTCGTTGGCGTGCCGCATCCGAAATGGGGCGAGCGGCCGCTGCTGGTCGTTCAGCTCAAAGCCGGCGCGCGCGTCACCCGCGACGAGCTGCTCGCGTTCTACTGCGGCAAGACCGCGGCCTGGCGCATCCCGAGCGACGTCGTGTTCGTCGATGCGCTGCCGCATACGGCGACGGGCAAGCTCCTCAAGACGGAGCTGCGCCGACGCTACGCGAATTACCGATTGCCGGCGGCGCCGACCTGAAATTTCTTGTCGAGGTCGTCGAGGGCGACTTTGAGCTGATAATCCTTGGGCGTGCCGATCGCCGTGACATTGATCAGCGTTTCGGTATGCACCGGCTCTCTGGTGCCGGTATCGGCGTTCGCGTTCACGACGGCGCTTTGATTCTTGAGCGCGCCCGGCAGATCGGCTTCGCGCACCAGATCGACCTCGGAAGCGGCGTCGCCCTTCGGCTCTTCGACGATGCGGTCCGGGGTGATGCCCTCGCCCTGGATCGAGCGGCCGCTCGGCGTGAAGTAGCGCGCCGTCGTCAGCCGCAGCGCGCCGTGACCGTCGAGCGGGATGATCGTCTGCACCGAACCTTTGCCGAAGCTCTGCGTGCCCATCACCTCGGCGCGGTGGCGGTCTTGCAGCGCGCCGGCGACGATCTCGGCGGCCGAGGCCGAGGCGCCGTTGATCAGCACCACCATCGGCACGCCGGGGAGGCGGTCGCCGTTGGCGGGCGCGGAGAAGACGCGGTTATCGTCCGACGAGCGGCCGCGGATCGAGACGGTGGTGCCGCCGTCGAGGAAATCGCCCGAGACGCGGACGGCCTGGTCGAGCAAGCCGCCCGGATTGTTGCGCAGATCGAGCACCAAGCCTTTGAGCCGGCCGTGCGACTTCGCCTTGAGATCGTCGATCGCTTTCGCAACCTCGCGCTGCGTCGTCTCGGCGAAGCTGGTGATGCGGATGTAGCCGACGCCGTCGGGCTCCAGCGCCGATTTTACCGAATCGACGTGGATGATGGCGCGCGTCAGCGTCACGTCGAAGGGCTGCGTGTTCTTGCGCCCGATGGTGATCGAGACCTTCGTGTCGGCGGGACCGCGCAGCTTATCCACGACGTCCTTGAGGCTCATGCCGTCGGTGGCAAAGCCGTTGATGCGCAGGATGATGTCGCCCGGCTTGACGCCGGCGCGCGCCGCCGGCGTGTCGTCGATCGGCGACAGCACGACCGGATGATCTTCGTTTTGCGTCAGCTCGGCGCCGATGCCGGCGAATTCGCCGGCGCTGTCGTCGAGCATGTCCTGGTATTCGCGCTCGTTGAGGAAATCCGAATGCGGATCGAGGCCGGTCAGCATGCCCTTGAGCGACTTGTCGACGAGCGTGCTCTCGCTTACCGGGTCGACGTAATCGGCGCGCACCTTGTCGAGCACCGCATTGTAGAAAGCGAGATCGTTGCCGCCGGACGCGGACCCGGCCGTGCTCGGCAGCGACGAGGAAGCCGCGCTGTTGCAACCGGCGAGCGCAAGAACCAGCAGAGCGAAGAGCCAGCGGGGGCGGCGGGGGGTACGAATCATCGCGACGGCATTACCTTATGCTGGGATCATGCGTTCCGAACCGTCCCCGAACCCGGCACGGAACGCGCCACTATGCCGTAAAGGGGTTCGTCGAGGCGAGCGCCTCAATGTCGCAGTTTCTCGTTCACCAGCTCGCGGACTTTGCGCTTTTCCCAATCTTGCGTGGTCCAGGGGAGGAGCTCGAAAGCATGAAGCGCGTGTAAGCCGAGAACCAGGCCCCAGCCGACCAGCGGCGCATAGAACCAGGCCGGACCGGGCGAGGTCGAATCGATCAGGAACAGGACGAAATTGATGACCACATAGGCGGCGAGATGGCTGTAGAAGATCCGCAGCGCGCGGGCGCGGCCCCATGCCCATTTTTCGAGCTCGGCGACGCGCGCGGCCTCGCGGACGTTCGCGCCGGGATGAAGCTCCAACGGTTCGCTTTGCTGACCGCGAATAGCCATGCGGTAAATCCTGTCCCCCGAGATGCGCAAGTCTAACCCCTCCCTAGGGGTCGCGACAGCGAATTGTCACGGGCGGTATCGATCATCAAATGGTCGGAGTGAGAGGATTCGAACCTCCGGCCCCCGCCTCCCGAAAGCGGTGCTCTACCAGGCTGAGCTACACTCCGGCGCCGCGCGCCATATAGCCTGAAGCCCGCGGCGGTTCAATCCCGGTCATGGCAATGTAATTCGTTTCAGTAACCGCGCTCGAGACAGAACTCGATCACTTCGTCGAGAGCCTGGCGCTCCGGCCCGTCGCGGAAGCTCATCAGGGCCCGCCGCGCCGCCGCGCCGTATTCGCGCGCGCGTTCGAGGGTCGCGGCGAGGGTGCCGTGACGGCGCATCAGCTCGATCGCATGCGCGAGGTCGCCGTCGCGCTGCTCGGTATCCTCGAGCGTCCGCCGCCAGAATTCGCGCTCGCGCTCGTCCGCCTGGCGCAGCGCCAGCACGACGGGCAATGTCAGCTTGCCGTCGCGGAAATCGTCGCCGACGGTCTTGCCGAGCTCCGCTTGGAGCGCCGAATAATCGAGCATGTCGTCGACGAGCTGGAAGGCGATGCCGAGATTGCGGCCGTAGGACTCGAGCGCCCGCTCTTCTTCCGGCGAGCGGCCGGCGACCACGGCGCCGATGCGGCTCGCCGCGGCGAAAAGCTCCGCCGTCTTGGCATTGATGACTTCGAGGTAAGCCGCTTCGCTCGTCGAAACGTCGTTCGAGGTGACCAGCTGCAGCACTTCGCCCTCGGCGATTACCGAAGAGGCTTTCGAGAGGATCGCGAGCACCGGCAGCGCTCCGTCCTCGACCATCAGCTCGAAGGCGCGGCTGAAGAGGAAATCGCCGACGAGGACCGATGGTTTGTTGCCCCAGACGGCATTGGCGGTCGCGAGGCCGCGGCGCAGATCGCTGGCGTCGACCACGTCGTCGTGCAGCAAGGTCGCGGTGTGAATGAATTCGACCGCGGCGGCGAGGGCGATATGGCGATCGCCGCGATAGCCGCAAAGCCGCGCCGTCGCGAGGGTGAGCATCGGGCGCAACCGCTTGCCGCCGGCGGCGATGATATGGCCCGCGAGTTGCGGAATGAGCGCGACCGGGCTGCGCATCCGCTCGAGGATGAGCTGATTGACGCGTTTCAGATCGTCTTGCAGGAGACCGTTGAGCCGATCGATCGAGGCTTTGGGCGGAACGTTCTTTTCCCGGGCATGGGCTACGAATGCCACGTCGGCGCCTCTTCCCTTGCTTGACGGAGCCTCACCTGCAGGCGAGCATAGAACCATCGCTTGAAGGGTCAAGCCCAAGCGCTTGGACAATCGCTCACATCGGCTTGAGAGGAGCCGCTCTTAACATCATGCGGGAACTCCTCCGCACCAACGATGCGGTCCGGCTGTCCTGGCTGCAGGCGATGCTGGCTTCGGCGGGTATTGAAGCGGTGATCCTGGATACACATACCAGCATCATCGAAGGCAGCATCGGCGCGATCATGCGCCGGCTGATGGTCCATGAAGACGACGAGAAACGCGCACGGGTGGTGTTGAAGGAAATCGAGGCGCCATGAGCTTGAGCGAGAGCGCGATACCCGGCATCGGCGCGACGAGCGATGACACGCTCTTGGGCGGTCGCGTACGCTTGCGTCAGCCGACCCAAGGTTATCGCGTCGCCATCGATCCGGTGCTCCTGGCGGCAGCGGTTCCGGCGAACGCGGCCGATGTGGTTCTTGATCTCGGCTGTGGCGTCGGCGCGGCGAGCCTCTGCCTTGCGGCGCGCGTACCGGGCTGCCGTATCGTCGGGCTCGAGCGCGATCCGGCGCTCGAGCGGCTGGCGCAGGAGAACGTCGCGCAAAACCATCTCGGCGAGCGGCTGGCGATTGTCGCGGGCGATCTGCTCGCCCCGCCGGCGTCGCTCGCGCCGGGCAGCTACACGCAGGTCATGGCCAATCCGCCGTTCATGCAAGCCGCCAGAGCTTCGCCCTCGCCGCTCGCGCGCAAAGCCGCGGCGGCGGTCGAAAGCGAGGCCACTCTCGTAGATTGGATCGATGTCGCGCTGACGATGCTGCGCGATAAAGGCGTGCTGACGCTCGTTCATCGCGCCGACCGGCTCGGCGATATCCTCGCGGCGCTCGGTGGCCGCGCCGGCGGCGCGATCGTCTTTCCGCTCTGGCCGGGCGCGGGCAAGGCGGCGAAGCGCGTGCTGGTGCAAGCGCGCAAAGGCAGCGCCGCGCCGATGACCCTCGCGGCGGGCTTGGCGCTGCACCGGCCCGACGGCCGCAACACCGAAGCCGCCGAAGCGATCTTGCGCCACGGCGCGGCGCTGGCGATGCTATCCTGATGGCGGCGAAATTCCTCGATCGCATTCCGATTTTGCGGCGCTTCGGTCCGGCATCGCCGACCGTCGCGGTATTGCGGCTCGAAGGCATCATTGCGATGCGCGGCCAGCGCGCGATCAATCTGCGCCGCTTTGCCGGCGCGATCGACCGCGCCTTCAGGCTGCGCGGGCTCAAGGCGGTGGCGCTCGCGATCAATTCGCCGGGCGGCGCGCCGGCGCAATCGGCGCTCGTCTATCGCCGCATTCGGCAACTAGCAGCCGAGCGCGCGGTACCGGTGATCGCTTTTACCGAGGATGTCGCGGCGTCGGGCGGCTATTGGCTCGCGCTCGCCGCCGATGAGATCTATGCCGAGGACACGTCGCTGGTCGGTTCGATCGGCGTGATCACCGCCGGCTTCGGCTTGGTCGAGGCGATCAAGAAGCTCGGCATCGAGCGGCGGCTCTTCACCGCGGGCGAGAACAAGTCGATGCTCGATCCTTTCCTGCCCGAGCGCGAAGGCGATGTCGCGCGCTTGCGCACCTTGCAGCAGGATCTCCACGAAAGCTTCAAGGATCTGGTGCGCGAGCGGCGCGGCGCGAAGCTCAAGGGCGACGAGGCGCAGCTTTTCAGCGGCGAGGTCTTCACCGGCCGCCGCGCGCTCGGCCTGGGGCTCGTCGACGGCATCGGCGAGATGCGCGGCGTTTTGCGCGCCATGTTCGGCGAGGACATCAAGCTGCGCGCCATCGAGCCCGAGCGGCGGCGCTTCCCGCTTGCGCGCCTTGCGATGCCGTTCCGCGGCGAGACCGGCGATGTCGTCGGCGATCTCCTCGCGCGCATCGAAGAACGCATCGTCTGGGCGCGGTTCGGATTGTGATGCGCTGCGCGATGCGGTCGAACGGGCGCTGCATCGCGCCGCATCCAAGTCCCTTTTTGTCAGAGATTGATCGGTAATGTTCGAGATGAGTTTCGGCAAGCTATTGCTGCTCGCGGTTATCCTGATTGTCGTATGGTACGGCTTTAAATATGCCGCGCGCGTCGAGACGATGCGCCAGAGCCCACAGGGCGGGGCGCGGCGCCGACGCCCCGACGGCACGATAAGAGGCGGCAGCGCCCACGGTCCCGAGCCGGTCGAAGACCTCGTCAAATGCCGGCAATGCAGCGCTTTCGTGGCGGCGAGCGGCGCCGCCAATTGCGGCAAACCGCAATGCCCGTGGGGTTCATAAGCGAACGCATGCGTGAGGTCATTCCCCCTCACCCTCCCGCTGCGCGGGTCCCTCTCCAGCGGGGAGAGGGTTGGGGCGAGGGGGCATTATGTTGAGCGGCTGGCACGATTTCTTCGTCGTGCTCGGCGCCGCGGCCGGCACTTTGATCGGTGCGATGTTCGTCGTCGTCTCGATCGGCGGCGGCCTCGTCAAAGGCAGCGCGCTGCCGAGCCGCATCTTCGTGACGCCGATCATCATGCATCTCGCCGTGGTTTTGCTCTTTTGCGCCGTCGTGCTCGTGCCGTCGATGATGAGGCTGCGGCTCGGCGCGATGGCCGGCGCCGTCGGCATCGTCTTTCTCGCCTATGCCGTGCGCAATGCCTTCCACATTCGGCGCCGCGACCGAGTGGAATGGAGCGATCACCTCTGGTACGCGCTTTGCCCGGTCATTGCCTATCTCCTCATGATCGCCGGCGCGGCGATGGTGCTGAAATCCTATCCCGGCGCCGTCGATACCATCGCCTTCGCGCTCGCGCTCTTGGTGGTCGGCGGCATCCGCAACGCCTGGGACCTGATTCTCTTCTTCCTCGAGCGGCAAAACACCGATCGCGCCGCGCCGCCGCCTTGACCCTCCGCGAGTCGCTCTTCTATGGTGCACCGCAATCTCAACCGATTGCGGATATCCTGATTTGGCGGGCGCTATTCCGAGCAACAGCTTTCAGGCGCTCATCCTCAAGCTCCAATCTTTCTGGGCCGAACAAGGCTGCGTCATCCTTCAGCCCTACGACGTCGAAATGGGCGCCGGCACGTTCCATCCGGCGACGACCTTGCGCGCGCTCGGGCCGAAGCCGTGGAAAGCCGCTTATGTGCAGCCCTCGCGCCGCCCGACCGACGGCCGCTACGGCGAGAATCCCAACCGGCTGCAGCATTACTATCAGTTCCAGGTGATCCTGAAGCCGGCGCCCGCCGACAGCCAGGCGCTTTATCTCAAAAGCCTCGAAGCGCTCGGCATCAATCCGAAGCATCACGACATCCGCTTTGTCGAGGACGATTGGGAAAGCCCGACCTTGGGCGCCTGGGGGCTCGGCTGGGAGGTGTGGCTCGACGGCATGGAGGTGACGCAATTCACCTACTTCCAGCAGGTCGGCGGCATCGAATGCGATCCGGTCTCGACCGAGCTGACCTACGGCCTCGAGCGGCTCGCGATGTATGTTCAGGGCGTCGAGAATGTCTACGACCTCGACTACAACGGTCAGGGCGTCACCTACGGCGATGTCTTCAAGCGCGCCGAATACGAATTCTCCGCCTACAATTTCGAATTCGCCGATACCGAGATGCTGTTCCGGCATTTCAGCGACGCCGAGAAGGAATGCCAGTCGCTGCTCGGCAAAAAGCTGCCACGGCCGGCTTACGACCAGTGCATCAAGGCAAGCCATTGCTTCAACCTCTTGGACGCGCGCGGCGTCATCTCGGTGACCGAGCGCGCCTCTTTCATCGGCCGCGTCCGCGCCCTCGCCAAAGCGAGCTGCGAGTGTTGGCTCGAAGGGCAGAGCGCGTGACAAAGACTAAAAGCAACGAGCCCCACTCCCGCGGAACGGGAGCGGGGCTCGTTGGTGTATAGCCCATGGCCGAGCTGCTCCTCGAACTCCTGACCGAGGAAATTCCGGCGCGAATGCAAGGCGTCGCCGCCGAGGAATTTCGACGCCTGACCGAGATCGCCTTCCAGGAAGCCGGCCTCGCTGTGACGAAGCTGACGAGCTTTGTCACGCCCCGGCGCTTGACCTTGCATGCCGAAGGCCTGCCGCTCGAAAAGCCCGGCTCGGTCGAAGAGCGGCGCGGTCCGCGCGTCGGCGCGCCGCAAGCGGCGATCGACGGCTTTCTCAAGTCGACCGGCCTCGCCTCGATCGACGATTGCGAGAAGCGCGCGACCGACAAGGGCGAATTCTACTTCGCGATGCTGAAGCGGCCGGGCCAGGCCACGAAAGACATGCTGCCCGGCCTTCTGGTCGAAGTGATCCGCAACCTGCCGTGGCCGAAATCGATGCGCTTTCCGGCCGCGCCCTTCCGCTGGGTGCGGCCGCTGCAAAGCGTCGTTTGCCTCTTGGACGGCCGCGTCCTGAAGCTCGATCTCGGCGGCGTGCCGGTCGGGATGGAGACGCGCGGCCATCGCTTTCTGATGAAGGCGAGTCTCAACGTCGCCAACTTCGCGGATTACCGGCGCGAGCTGCGCAACTTTTATGTCGTGCTCGATGCCGGCGAGCGTCGCGCGCTGATCGCCGAGGGGCTGGCGAAGGCGGCGGCAGCCGCGCAGTTGAGCGTGAAGCCCGATGAGGCGCTGCTCGAGGAAGTGACCGGCCTCGTCGAATGGCCGGTGGTGTTGCTCGGCCGGATCGAGCCGGCGTTTATGACGTTGCCGCCTGAGGTGCTGACCACCTCGATGCGCACGCATCAAAAATATTTCGCCTGCCTCGATGCAAAAGGCGCGCTCGCGCCGAATTTCCTCGTCGTCTCGAACATGATCGCCGATGACGGCGGCAAGGCGATCATCGCCGGCAACGAGCGCGTGCTGCGCGCGCGGCTGTCGGATGCGAAATTCTTTTGGGACCAGGATCGCAAGCACACGCTCGTCAGCCGCGTCGATAAGCTGAGAGAGCGCGTCTTCCACGCGAAGCTCGGCACGGTCTACGACAAGATGAGCCGCGTCGCGCATCTCGCTTACACCATCGCCGAGCACATCCCCGGCGCCGACAAAACAAAGGTCGGGCATGCGGTGTGGCTCGCCAAGGCCGATCTCTCGACCGGCATGGTCGGCGAATTCCCCGAGCTGCAGGGCGTGATAGGGCGCTATTACGCGCTCCATGACGGCGAGGACAAAGCCGTCGCCGATGCGATCGCCGAGCATTACTCGCCCTTGGGGCCGAGCGATCGCTGCCCGACGGCGCCGGTGAGCGTCGCCGTCGCGCTTGCCGACAAGCTCGACACGCTCGCCAATTTCTTCGCTATCGACGAGAAGCCGACCGGCTCGAAAGATCCTTACGCGCTGCGCCGCGCCGCGCTCGGGGTCATTCGCCTCATCCTCGAGAACAAGCTGCGGCTGCATCTCGTGCCCGTGTTTCGCGCCGCCGTCGAGAAGGGCGATCCGAGTGGCGAACTTTTGGATTTCTTCGCCGACCGGCTGAAAGTCGCGCTGCGCGACCAGGGCGTGCGCCACGATCTCATCGCCGCGGTATTCGCCCTCGGCGGCGAGGACGATCTGGTGCGGCTTTTGGCGCGGGTCGAGGCCTTGGGCGCGTTCCTCAAGACCGAGGACGGGGGGAATCTGCTGATCGCCTATCGCCGCGCCTCGAACATCGTCCGGATCGAGGAGGGCAAGGACAAGACCCGCTATAGCGACGCGCCCGACCCGGGGCGCTTCCGCGAGGAAGCCGAGACAGTCCTTGCCGGAAGGTTAAAAGATGCAACTGCGGAAAGCGGCAAGGCGTTAGAAGCGGAAGACTTTAGCGGGGCCATGGCCGCCCTGGCTCGGTTGCGTCAACCTGTTGATGGTTTTTTCAATAAAGTCACCGTCAATACCGACGATCGGGAGCTTCGGGCAAACCGGTTGAGGCTGCTGTCGCAAATGCGCGATACGCTCAACCGGGTGGCGGACTTTTCGAAGATCGAGGGCTGAGCATGGCGAAATGGGTCTACGGTTTTGGCAGCGGTGCCGCGGAAGGCCGCGCCGATATGCGGAACCTTTTGGGCGGCAAGGGCGCCAATCTCGCCGAGATGGCGAGCCTCGGCCTGCCGGTGCCGCCGGGTTTCACCATCACCACCGAGGTCTGCACCTATTTCTACGCCAATAACAAGACCTATCCGAAAGACCTGGCCGAGCAGGCCGCCGCAGCGCTGACCAAGGTCGAGAAAGCCGTTGGGCGGAAATTCGGCGATGCGGCCAATCCGCTTCTCGTCTCCGTCCGTTCCGGCGCGCGCGCCTCGATGCCGGGCATGATGGATACGGTGCTCAATCTCGGGCTCAACGATAGGACGGTCGAGGGCCTCGCCCGGGCGTCGGGCGACAAGCGCTTCGCCTATGACAGCTATCGCCGCTTCATCCAGATGTACGGGCAAGTCGTCTTGGGCGTCGAGCACCACCTGTTCGAAGACGTGATCGAGGCGAAGAAGCTCGATTCCGGCGTCAATCTCGACACCCAGCTCAAGGCCGAAGATTGGCAGGACGTCATCGCCGACTATAAGGCCCTGGTCGAGCGCGAGATGGGCAAGCCCTTCCCGCAAGACCCGCAAGAGCAGCTTTGGGGCGCGATCGGCGCGGTCTTCGGCTCGTGGATGAATCAGCGCGCGATCACCTACCGCCGGCTTCATGAGATACCGGCGGATTGGGGTACCGCGGTCAACGTCCAGGCGATGGTGTTCGGCAATATGGGCGACGATTGCGCGACCGGGGTCGCCTTCACCCGCAATCCCTCGACCGGCGCGCCCGAGTTCTACGGCGAGTATCTCGTCAATGCGCAGGGCGAGGACGTCGTCGCCGGCATCCGCACGCCGCAGCATCTGACGATCGCCGGCAAGATCGCCAACAAATCCTCGCTGCCGGCGATGGAAGAAGTGATGCCGAAGGTGTTCGCCGAGCTCGAGAAGGTCCGCGCGACGCTCGAGAACCACTATCGCGACATGCAGGACATCGAGTTCACGGTGCAGCAGGGCAAGCTCTACATGCTGCAGACGCGCAACGGCAAGCGCACCGCGCCGGCGGCGTTGAAGATTGCCGTCGACATGGCGAACGCGGGCCTCATCACGCGCGAGGAGGCGATCCGCCGCATCGAGCCGATGTCGTTGGATCAGCTCCTTCATCCGACGCTCGATCCCAAAGCCGAGAAGATCGTTCTCGCGCGCGGCCTGCCGGCGTCGCCCGGCGCGGCCTCGGGCGCGATCGTGTTCTCGGCCGACGAGGCCGAGAACCGCGCGCAAAAGGGCGAAGCCGTGATCCTCGTGCGCATCGAGACCAGCCCCGAGGACATTCACGGCATGCACGCGGCGCGCGGCATCCTGACGACGCGCGGCGGCATGACCAGCCACGCCGCGGTGGTGGCGCGCGGCATGGGCCGCGCTTGCGTTGCCGGCGCCGGCGATCTGCGCGTCGATTACGGCGCGAAGACCATCGCAGCCGCGGGCAAAGTGGTGAAGGCCGGCGAGATCATCACCATCAACGGCTCGACGGGCGAGGTGATGCTCGGCGAGGTGCCGACCATCCAGCCCGAGCTCTCCGGCGATTTCGCGACCTTGATGGAATGGGCCGACAAGGTGCGCAAGATGGGTGTGCGCGCCAACGCCGATACGCCGACCGACGCCAAGAACGCGCGGCGTTTCGGCGCCGAGGGCATCGGGCTTTGCCGGACGGAGCATATGTTCTTCGACGGCAACCGCATCGCCGCGGTGCGCGAGATGATCATGGCCGACAATGTCGAGGGACGAAAAAAGGCGCTCGACAAGCTGCTCCCGATGCAGCGCGGCGATTTCGAAGAGCTGTTCCGCATCATGGCCGGTCTGCCGGTGACGATCCGCCTGCTCGATCCGCCGCTGCACGAGTTCTTGCCCAAGACCGACGCCGAGATGTCCGAGGTCGCGAAGGCGACCGGTAAGGACATGGCGACCTTGCATCAGCGCGCCCATGCGCTGCACGAAGCCAATCCGATGCTCGGTCATCGCGGCTGCCGTCTCGCCATCACCGCACCCGAAATCTACGAGATGCAGGCGCGCGCGATCTTCGAGGCCGCCGCGAATGTGATCAAGGAGAC
>DATGLO010000292.1:0-10739 GCA_035294105.1 Allostellaceae bacterium | reverse complement strand
GCGCAGAAGACGATGGGGATCATCGCCGTTCTGCTCTACTCGTCCGGCCTTCTCGGCAAAGATTTTTACGTGCCGCTCTGGGTCGTCTTGGCTTGTCAGGCGACGATGGGCCTGGGCACGCTTTTCGGCGGCTGGCGGATCGTCCGGACGATGGGCTCGAAGATCACGCATCTGACGCCCATGCAGGGGTTTTGCGCCGAAAGCGCCGGCGCTTCGATGCTGTTCCTCGCCACGCATCTCGGTATCCCGGTCTCGACGACGCATACGATCACGGGATCGATCATCGGCGTCGGTGCGGCGCGACGGATCTCGGCCGTGCGCTGGGGCGTGGCCAAGGACATCGTCACTG
This sequence comes from Allostellaceae bacterium, assembly GCA_035294105.1. Taxonomy (GTDB): domain Bacteria; phylum Pseudomonadota; class Alphaproteobacteria; order ATCC43930; family CGMCC-115725; genus CAIKMD01. Next base: position 10,390 of record DATGLO010000292.1, on the reverse strand, counting down.
CCTGGATCCTGACCATGCCGGCGACCGGGGCTCTCGCCGCCCTTATTTACTCGCTACCGAAGCTCGTCGACCGATGGTAGGGGCCCGAACGAAAGCCGTGACCCCTTCGGCTGTTCGGCATCCGCGGCCGCAATATGGCGTCATCCCCTACCGCATCACAAAAGGTCGCGTCGAGATCATGCTTATCACGTCGCGCAACACGCGGCGCTGGGTCATCCCGAAAGGTCGGCCCATGGGTCGCAAACAGCCGCGCGACGTCGCTCGCATTGAAGCGCTCGAAGAGGCCGGGCTCGAAGGGATCGTCAGCAGACGAGCGGCGGGCTTTTTCCATTACCTGAAGCGCTTAAAGGCCGGCTCGGTCGTGCTCTGTCGCGTCGAGGTATTCGCTTTCGCCGTACGCCGCCAGCGCAAGACCTGGCTCGAGAGCAGCGAGCGAGACCGCCGTTGGTTCGCGGCCGAACGCGCCATCGAATTGGTCCGCGAACCGGAATTGAAGGAGCTGATAGCGACGGTCGCACGCGACATTCTCCAACGGGACTAGCTTGACCGCCCTTGTCGGCGGCGCCTGATCGGCGCAATCTCGAAGCCGACAAAACATATTGGGGGAATGCCATGACTCCGTCACGACGCACGCTGTTCCAAGCCGTGGGTGCCGGCGCATTGATCGCCGCCAGCGCACCCGAAGTGCTAGCCGCGGATACATCCGCACAGCCGCCCGCACAAGGATTGCCGGCCCCGCCGGCGCCATCGACCGCACCCGCAGCGCCGCAACCGGAGCCGCCGGGTTTCGGCGAGGCGAGCAAGGCGAACAACCCCGTCAACATCGTCAGCCCCGAGCATCTCGAGGCGGCGGCGCGTAAGATGGTCTCGCCGGGGCGCTTTGCCATCACCGGCTGGTGCGGCGAAGGCCTGACCTATCGCGCGAACCGCGCCTCGCTCGATCAGACGGCGATCTCGCCGCGCCGGCTGCAGCATGTCAGCCAAGACGCGATCGATCTCCACACGTCGATCCTCGGCCACAAGCTGCCCTTCCCGATGATCACCTGCCCCATGGGCGGGCATGGCAGCTTCCATGTCGATGCCGAGGTCGCGACCGCCGGCGGCACGGGCGCTGCCGGCACGCTTTACGTCTCGTCGGGCGCGTCAACCCGGCCGATGGAGGACATCGCCAAGGCGACGCCGGGGCCCAAATGGTTCCAGATCTATATGAACCGCGACATGGAGCTGAACCGCTGGCTGGTGCAGCGCGCCAAGGCCGCGGGCTTCTCGGCGATCGTCTTGACCGCCGACGCGCTGGGGCCGGGGCAGAGCGATGAATACATCGCCTTGGGCCGGCCGCGCGATCCCAACCTCACCGTCGGCAATCACGATCCGCGCTATGGGGGCCACGGCAATTTCGCCGATATGAAATGGGATCTCAGCTTTTCCGACATCGGCTTCCTCCACGAAGCTTCGGGTGGGCTGCCCGTCATCACCAAGGGCGTCGTCGAGACCGAGGATATTCGCGAGGCGCTTAAATCGGGCGCAGCGGCGATCTGGGTCAGCAATCACGGCGGCCGGCAGATGGATGGCGGGCCGGGCTCCTTCACCATGCTGCGCTCGGCCGTCGATACGGTCGAAGGCCGCGTGCCGATCATCTTCGATAGCGGCGTGCGCCGCGGTGTCGATGTGTTCAAGGCGGTGGCGATGGGCGCGACGGTCTGCGCGGTCGGCCGGCCCGTGCTGTGGAGCCTGATGTGCGGCGGCGCGCCGGGGGTGAAGAGTCTTTACGAGTGGATGGCGGGCGAGCTGCATTCGACGATGCTGCTGTCGGGCGTCGCCAAGGTGACCGACCTCAAACGCCGCAACCTCTTCCTCGCCAAGGCGTAGCGGAGCGGAGCGAGGCCTTCGCCGGGGCGCTTTGTCGTGAACGCAATCGCCCAAGCGGCGTTAGATGGTCATGGCACAGAAACGGAAGAGCACCCCGGCACCGGTAAAGGACAAGCCCGTTGGCGACTATAAGGCCGGCGGCGAGACGCCCAAGCGGCGTTTCGCCGAGCGGTCTTTTGCGCCAGGCTATGCGCAGAAAGGCGGTATCGATCGCCCTTCCTTCGAGGGTCATCCCGACCAGGAAGCCAATCGCGGGCGGCCGCGCCAGCAACAGCGGCACGCCGAGACAGCGGGCCAGCACGGACAACGCCCGAAGCGCCGCGCTCGTCCTAGACACGGGCGGTTCAGGAGAAGGGGAAGGCGCGCCTAGCGATAGAGCAGATCGCTCGTTTGGCGGACGATGAAGGCATCGCCGCGCTTGAGGAAATCGATCGCGAGCTCGGCGACGGCTTCCGGACGCTCGTCGCCCATCGCCGCGCCGGCATCGTAAACGAAGACGACGTTGGCGCGCGCCGAGCGCTCGCGATAGTGACGGCCGGCATCGGGCGGCGCAGCCGTATCCTTGGTGCCGAAGAGCACGAGCAGCGCCGGCTTCAGCGCGCCGAGTTGCGCAACCAGCGCCTCATCGATCGCGCGCCCGTCGGCCGCGATCAGCGTCGGCGCGATCAACACGATGCCTGTCACGTCCTCGGGACGGTCGAGCGCAAGCCGCAGAGCTGCCGCCGCCGAGCCGCTGTCCGCGACCACGCCGAAACGTTGGCCGTTCGCCGGCACGCCATCGACAATGCGGAAATGCGCCGCGGTGAGATTGCGCAAAGGCTTCGCGTGGCTCAGCCAAAGAACGGCATCGGTTGCGGCTTGTTCGCTGGCCATGGTCACAGCTCGCGAACATTCGGCAGCACTTTGCTGCCGAAAAGCTCGATCGAGCGCAGCGTCTTGTCGCCGAGCTGCGCCGCAAGCGGACAATCGAGGATCCCGGCGCCGATCTCTTTACGGATGCGCTCGATCTGGCGAATGATGGTCGCCGGCGAGCCGACGAGAAGCTGGCCGGCATCGATACGGTCCTGCAGCGTCCGCGTCGCCGTCCGCGTCACCTGGCCTTCGTCGCGGCCATAGTAAGCGGTCTGGGCCATCGCTTTGCTGATCGTTTGGTTGGAGACCGTCAGCGAGATCCGCGGCGGCGCCTTGCTCATATCGTCGAACGCCTCTTCGTCGGTATCGGCGACATGGAAGCCGACGCGATAGATGATGTCGTCGGGCGTCGCCGTCCAACCATTCTCGCGGCATTTCGCTTGGTAGTAGGCGGAAGCTTTGGCCGCGTCGGCAATGGTGGTGAAGGCGAAACCGAGGCCGACATGCTGCTCGGCGGCGAGCTCGCCCGCTTCGGGGCTGGAGCCCGACATGTAGATCGGCGGATGCGGGTTCTGCACCGGACGCGGCCAAATCGAAATCGAGCGGTACTGGTAGTAGCGGCCCTGCCAGCCGAAAGGCTGCGGCTCGATCCAAGCGCGGCGGATGATCTCGAGCGCCTCGGCGAAGCGCGCGCGCGATTCCGACGGGTTGTAGTTGTAGGTGACATATTCGTTCGGCGTGCCGCGCATGAAGCCGGCAATCAGCCGGCCGCCGGTCATCGCGTCGAGCATCGCGAATTCCTCGGCGACGCGGACCGGGTTGAGCGTCGGCAGGCTCGGCCCCAGCACGGCGATCTTCGCGCGCTTCACCACCTGGCTGAGCGCGCCGGCGTAGATCATCGGATTGGGCGTCAGCGACAGAGCCGAGAAATGATGCTCGGCGACGGTCACCCAATCGAAGCCGAACACATCCGCCAGGCGGAACTGCTCGAGGGTGACCGCCATCGATTCCTCGGCGATCGCGGGGTCGCAGTATTTGGGCGGCAGCGGCCACACGCCCTGGGGCGCTTCGCCGACATAACGCGAGGTGCAGAAGAGCGCAGCTTTCATTAAAACCGTGCCGATTGTGGAATGGCGGCCCGAAAAGAGCGTTACCACCGCATCGCGGTTGAGGAAGCCTTTATGATCCCCGAGATCGCGGCGCTCGAGAGCACGCGCGTGCCGGGACGCAGCGAGACTTCGAAGCTTCGCGCCTACATCATGAAGTCGCTCCTCGAGCTGGGCGACGATCGCATCCGGGCGATGGACGAGGACGGGATCGCGATGCAGGTCTGCCTCCTCGCCGGCATCGGGCTGCAGGACATCGACCCCGTCCAAGGCAACGAGCTCGCCGCCCTCGCCAACGACCGGCTCGCCGAAACCGCGCGCAAATATCCCACCCGCATTACCGGCCTCGCCGGCTTCGCGCCCCGCGATCCCAACCGCGCCGCACGCGAGCTCGAACGGGCGGTCAAGACGCTCGGCCTCAAAGGCGGCGTCGTCAATTCGCATTCGCTGGGCGAATATCTCGACGATAGGAAATTCTGGCCGATCTTCGAAACCGTGCAGGCGATGGACGTGCCGATCTATATTCATCCGCGCGATCCTTCGCCGCAGATGATCAAGCCGTTCGAGGTATTCGGCTTCAAGGTCGGCTGGTCCTGGGCCGCCGAGGTCGGCACGCACATCATTCGTTTGATCGGCGCCGGCGTCTTCGACCAATTTCCTCGGCTGCGCCTGGTTATCGGCCATATGGGCGAAGGCCTGCCCTTCTGCCTCGATCGCATTGACAACCGCTATTTCTGGGAACACGACATGGCGGCGACCGCGCCCAAGCTCAAGCGCAAGCCGAGCGATTACATTCGCGAGAACATCGTGGTGACCACGAGCGGCATGAATTACAGCGTTCCGCTGATGGCCACGATCCAAGCGCTCGGCATCGACAACGTGCTGTTCGCCGCCGATTACCCGTTCGAGACGGTGCGCGATTCCGTCGATGCCATGGACAACATGCCGATCGCCGACCGCGACAAGGAGAAGATCTACAGCCTCAACGCCAAGCGGGTCTTCGCGCTTTAAGAGCTGTGACAGCGGGTTTACCATCGACGATGGGAAGAGCAGGAGTGGCGTATTTTCGCCGGTGTCACTCTGAGCGGCACCGGAGGCGCCGGCGCAGTCCGTGCCCCACCCCGCCGCTTAAGCCAGGCGTGGCCGCGCGGTCTTAGCTGACCTTTTCGGTCGATTCGTTCTCGTCTTCGTCTTTGCTACGCTTATCCGCGTCCGCGTGCTCGTCATCCTTGTCGTGCTGACGCGCATGCTGCTGATCGTGACTAAAGAGCAAGGCACGCGATTCGCCGCCCTTACGCCCGGCCGCTGCGGCAAGTTCGCGATTTTGCGAGAAGCTGCGCTCGCTCGCGGGCACCGCTTCGCCACCTTTTCGCCCCGCCATCGCCGCCAGCTCGCGATTCTTTGAAAAGCTACGCTTCTCGGGCGGTACGCCATGTCCGCCTTTGCTTGCGATGGCGCGTTGCCGTGTGCGGTCCATCGAGGCAAAGCCGCGCTTCGACTTCACTTGGTCCATTCCCAGCGATCACAATTTTGGTTCGCTCGATGCCGAGGAAATGCGTAAACAAAGACAAATGTTCCGAGCGATTTCGTCACTGCGGTGGTCAGGCGTGCGCGAAACCGTTAGAATTTGCAGCAAAATGGGGAAGATGCGCCATGTATGCGAGGCATAAGGCTTTATTGTGGTCGGTCATGGTCGTTTTCGCGATCGCCGCGCCGCGCCCCAGCCACGCCGAAGATTGGCCGCCGGCCCTGCAGAAGGTCATCGCCGCCGCCAAAGCTGAAGGCAAGCTCACTTTGAGCACATCGGGCAACGTCGCCGGCGGCGCCGACGGCCCCAAGCTCATCAAGGCCGGCATCGCCAAGCTCTTCGGCGTCAACCTCGATATCGATTGGGCGCCGGCGCCCTCTTTCGGCCCCATGGCTGCCAAAGTGCAGCAGGAGTTCCAGGCCGGCGTTCCGTCTTCGACCGACGTCTATTTCGGCGCCGCGCCGCATCTCGGCCCCTATATCGACGGACCGCTTTTTCGCAAGATCGATTGGGCGGCGCTGTGGCCCGATCGGATCAAGGATACGATGGTCGAGCAAGGCCGCTCGCTCCGCTTCGAGACCTTCCTTCCGGGCATTCTCTACAACAAGAAAGCGGCACCCTGGGTGAAAGACATCAAGGTGATCGCCGACGTGCTGAAGCCCGAATACAAGGGCAAGTTCGCGACGACGCCCTATCTCTCGGGCTTCGACGCGCTCGTCGGCGAGCATGCCTGGGGCAAGGCGAAGACGTCCGCCTTCGTCGAGAAGCTCGCCGGCCAGGTGAGCGGCCTCCTTGCTTGCAGCGGTACCGACCGCATCGCTTCAGGTGAGATTCCGGCGCTGGTGATCGATTGCAGCGGCAGCGAGCCGAACCTGCCGCGCTATCACGATATCCTCGACACCCAGGTGCCGAACGACATTGCGATGCGCCGCTACGTCTATGAGCAAATCCCAAGCAACGCGGCGCATCCCAATGCCGGCATTCTCGCAGCGCTCTATCTCGTCTCGCCCGAGGGCCAGCACGATGTCGCTTATGGCATGGACGGCGTCGACGACGACGATTACCCCGAGACCTGGGCGCATCAGCGCGTCGCCACCCTCGTGCAGCAAGGCGCGCAATTCCTGGTCGTCGACATCCATTACTGGAAGAGCAACCCGAACGTCGATCAGGACTTCAACGACATCGTAAAGATCATCAGCAAGAACTGAGCCGGCAATTCACGCCGGCAAGATCACCTGCGCCTCGCCCTTGGCGGCCTCGCCGCGCGGATTGACGACAAGCAGATCGAGCTTCAGCGCGCGCTCGCTATCGAGCTTCTCCGTCACCGTGGCCCGCGCGGTGATGATGTCGTCGGGATAGGAGCTGCCCGTCATGCGGAACGGCCCCATCTTCTTGATGCGCCCGTCGAGTCCCATCCAACGGCGCAGCATCACCTCGAACAGCATCTCGTAGCTGCGGGTGTTGAAGATGATGTCTTTGAACCCCGCCTCGCGGGCGCGGTCGCGGTTGTGATGGATGCCCGACCACATGCGATCGACGGCAACGCTCATCACGATGCGTTGGTAGGAAAGCCACATCGAATAAGGCGTCACCGCCGCACCGACGGCGACCTCGCCGAAGCGCCGCTGGCGGCTCCAATCGGCGGCGTCCTCGGTGGCGACATCGCCTTCGCTCGTCAGCGCGGGCGGCGGCTTCTCGCGCTTTTCCTTCGGCCCGTCGCCGGCTTTTTCCTGATAGCGGAAGCCGGTGTTGCGGTTCTTCGCAACCAACTCGCCCGACTGCTTGAAAATGCTGGTCTCGACGGTGAGGAACACGCCGTTGCCGAGCCGCGTCTCGCGCGGCTTGATCTCGACGAGTTTCCAATATCCCGAGAGCGTATCGCCGGGATAAAGCGGCTCGAAATATTCCCACTCGGTCGCGGTGTTGACGCCGCGCGGATAGACGACAGGCAGATCGGTGCGGATGCCGCCGGGCTGCTCGCGCAAACCGGGCCCGTAGAAGATCGGCTCACCCGGCCGCCAATAGGGCGGCATGGCCCAGAGCGGCGTCAGCGTCACCGGAGCGACGAGACCGCGATAGCCGTGCGCGCGCGCGGCGGCGTCCTCGTAATGCAGCGGACAGTCGAAGCAATAGACTTCGAGCTTGCGGCGGATATCGCTGCGCGTGACCGCGTCGGCGCCGGCAAAGCCGTGCTCCCGGCCGATCCAATTCTGCAGCTCGTCGAGCGTGACGGTCTGCGCTTCCTGTCCGTCCATCTCGGGGCAACCCGATCAGTGCGCGGGGCGCGGCGCATCGCCCGGCCGGCTGCCGCGCGAGGAAACCGCGCCGGGCAAGAGCAGGCGGTAATGCTCGACCTTCGAGACCGGCGCGAGATCGCTGCCGATGAGCCGCCAATTCGCGGCGCCGTCATCGCTGCAATAGACCTTGCCGTCGGTCGTGCCGGCGAAGAGCTCGAAATCGCCGCCGGCGTCATAGAGGCACATCGCTTCGAGATTGGCGGTCAGCGGGTCAGGCATGCCTTTGGTTGCCAGCGACCAGGTCTCGCCGACATCGTGGCTCACCATCACCGCGGGATTTGCCGTATGCAGCTTGATCCACGTGCCGGGATTGGCATGCGCGCCGGCGATGAACATCGTCTTGTCGTCCCGCGGCGAGAAGATCAGCTTGTCGGGATAACCGATGCGGAAGGTGTTGCGATAGGTGAGATGGCCCCAGGTCTCGCCCCGATCCTTGCTCTGATAGAGCCCCATGCCGGTCGTCATGTAGAGCTCGTCGGGATGATTGGGCCGCAGCACGATCGAGTGGATGTCGCGATAGGATTCGTCGTCCGGCTTCGAATAGGAATCGAGCTCGCGCCAGGTCCGGCCGCCATCGCGTGTCACGAAGAGTCCGGCCTGCTCGACGCCGACGTAGAACACGCGCGGATCGCGCGGATCGACCGCCATCGCCTTGGCGTGCGGGATATGCGGCGGCATCGGGAAGACCCATTTGTCCTGGCCCGGCATGTCGCGCCAGCCGGGCAGCTCCTCCCAGCTTCTGCCGTTGTCGCGCGTGCGGAAGACATTCGGCGGCTCGGTTCCGGCATAGATGACCGGCCTGCCGTTCTCGACGGCATAGACCAGCGAATAGACGTGATTGATGCTGATGCCCGTGCCACGCGGCTCCCAGCTCTTTCCGAGATCGGGGCTGAAGAAGACCGTGCCGCGATGCACGCCGGCGAATATGCCCCCGTTCACCGGCTCCATCGCCATTGAGCTGATGTGGCTGCCTTCGAGCATCGTACCGGTGTGGCGCCAATCCGCGCCGGGAGCGCGCTCGAGCACCGCGACGCCTTTCGCCGTGCCGACGAGAAGACGCGTTGCCGCGCCATTGCCGCGATAGACATTCATGCCATTGGGCGCGAGACAAGCGATGGTCATCGGGTTCCTCCAATTTGCAGCGATTCTATTCCCCGATACGACCGCAGCAAGGAAAAGCGGCGCAGGAATGCGCGGGTTACGCGATGAGAAAACGGTCTTTCCGGATGCGTAAACATTCCTTTACGTCTTGGGCAGGAAGGCTTCGGTATAGAGCTTCGACATGTCCGCCGACGGATCGAGGACCTTGAGATCGATAAAGGACGCGCGCAGCTTGTCGAGGCTGCCGGGCGTGAACCGGCCGTTCATCGAAAACTGCGTCATCAGCCCATCGTAGAGCCGCGTCGAAACGCCTTTGGTGTAGCCGGGGATGACCGACGAAGTTACCTCGATGGTCTCGGCCTTATGCGTTTTCATGTAGGCGACAGTCTCGAACCATGCCGTCAGGAAGCGACGCACGACGTCGGGCTTTTCCTGGATGATCGCGTTGCTGGCGAACATCGTGAAGAGCTCGAGCTCTTTGACATAGACCGAGACCGGCGCCAGCAATCGCCCGTCGCCCTTCTCTTCGTATTTATAGCCCTCGGCGACGCCGCCCAGGGTCGCGTCCACAGCGCCGGTCTTGATCGCCGCGAGCTCGGCCGTCGGCTCGCCGCCGATCGAGACCGGTACCGCCGCGCTTTCGCCCCAGCCTTTGACGCGATTGAGCTCGGCCACCAGCCAAGCCGTCAGCGAGCCGGCACCGACCACTCCGATCTTCTTGCCTTTCAGGTCGTCGACCGTCCGCCCGGCGAAATTCTTGCCGACATTGAGCCCCATGAAAGCGGGCGACGCCGTGATCGTCGCGATCGCGATTTCGGGCGCGCCCTTGGCGGTGTAGGCCATGGCCGGCCCGCTGCTGAGGCCGATATCGACCGACCCCGCGGTGATCGCTTGGGCGAGCTTCGGCCCGCCGGCGAAGTTGACTTCCTCGATTTCGATCCCGTGCTTGGCGAAGATCCCGTATTTCATGCCGACATCGAGCGGGATGTAGCCGAAGACCTCGATCACCGCCTTGCCGACGCGCAGCTTGTCTGCCGCAAAGGCGCGCGGAATTGTGGTTGCCGCACAAGCGCCGCCCAAGAGCGTCAAGGCGGCACGGCGCGAGATCGTCAAGCGCATGTGTTCCTCCCCGGATTTCTCCGTCAGCTCCCGCCGCGTTGCTCGGCGGCTTTGTACTCGGGCGAAACCTCGGTCTGCGTCATCTCGGAGGCGACGTAATCGTGGAGCGTCTCGTTGATAAACGCCATCCAGACCGACGGCTTGTCGGGATCGGTGTTGAAATGCTGATGCTCGACGCCTTTCTCGCGCAAGGGCAGCAGCACGAGATCGCCTTTCTCCCAATCGCAGCGCTCGCCGTCGACCACCGAATAGCCCTTGCCCGAGATGACATAGATGATGAGCCCGCCCTGATGGCGATGCTTGCCCGAGACAGTGCGGATCTCGTGCGTGAAGACGATCCAGTCGCGCAGCGGCGTGTCTTCGATGGCATGAGCGAGGTAATAGCGCAGCCGGCCTTGGCGCGTGAGCATCTGCGGGCAATCGGCCTCTTTGCAGACGATGCGGCCGGTCGCGTTGCGCTCGGCGCGTTCGCGGCTGCGCTGCAAGGCAATCTCGTAATTATTTTGCGTCGGCGCTTC
>DATGLO010000291.1:0-6096 GCA_035294105.1 Allostellaceae bacterium | reverse complement strand
CCGGGCTGGATGGAAGGCGATTGGATGAAGCGGATGCTCAAGGATCACTATGACGAGCTGATGGGCCGCCGCGCCAAGGCCACGCCCTTGAAGCGCTGCGTCACCGCCGACGACGTCGCCGAGACCATGCTTTCGCTGATCGAGAGCAATCACTTCGTCACCGGCGAGATCGTCATCGTCGATGGCGGCTTTGCCAACTCGACCTAAGTCATAAAGGGAGTCGAAATGCTCGAGGGCGTCGTTCCATTCCCGCCCGAATTCGCCGCGCGCTATCGCGCCAAAGGCTATTGGGAAGACAAATCGCTGCGCGACGAATTCGCGGTCGTGTTCCAGAAATACGGGCCGCGCGTCTGCATCATCGATCGCGACCGTGAAATCACCTATGCCGAGCTCGACCGGCTCAGCACCAATCTCGCGCTCAATCTCTTGGAACTCGGCTTCAAGCCGCTCGACCGCGTCGTCCCGACGCTCCCCAATGTCGCCGAATTCGTTATCCTTTATTTCGCGCTCCAGAAGATCGGCTGCATTCCGATCGCCGCGCTGGTCACGCACCGCTACAACGAGGTCAGCCAGTTCGTGCGCCTGTCGCAGGCAGTCGCCTGCGTTTATGCCGAGCGGCAGAGCGATTTCGAATTCGCGCCGATGGTCCGCCGCGTGCGCGAGGAAAACCCGTGCTGCAAATTCGCGATCACCTTGGGCAAGCCGGGACCGGACGAGCTGTCGCTGCAGGCGCTCATCGAGACGCCGGCGAAGCTCCCCGTCAGCGAGCTGGCCAAGCTGAAGATCGAGCCGACCGATCCCTGCATCTTCCAGCTCTCGGGCGGCACCACCGGGATTCCGAAGCTGATCCCGCGGACCCACAACGACTACGCCTATAATTCGAAGCAGGCGTCGAAAGTGTGTGGCGTCACGGGCGATTCCGTGCTGCTGCTGATGCTGCCGATCGCGCACAACCTGCCGCTCGCCTGCCCCGGCATCCAAGGCTTCATGTTCAACGGCGGCAAGATCGTCCTCTCGCAGACGACGCGGCCGGAAGAAGTCTTCCCGATGGTCGCGAAACACCGCGTGACGCATATCAAAGTGGTGCCCGCGCTGCTCATCCGCCTGATCAACAGTCCCGAGGTGACCAAGCACGACACCTCTTCGGTCAGATATGTGCAGAGCGGCGGCCAGCGGCTGCAGCCCGAGGTGCGCCTCAAGACCAAGGAACTCATCCCCTCGGCCTTCGTCCAAGAGAATTTCGGCATGTCGGAAGGCATGCTGATGTTCGCGAGGATCGACGATCCGGAGGCGGTGCGGCTGGAGACGGTCGGCTTTCCGATCTGCCCCGACGACGAAGTACGGCTGCTCGACGACAACGACAACATCGTCGCCTTCGGCGAGGTCGGCGAGTTCTGCGCGCGCGGGCCTTACACCTTGCGCGGCTATTACGGCGCGCCCGAGCACAATCTCAAAGCCTTCACCTCGGACGGCTTTTATCGCTCGGGCGATCTGATGCGGCAGCATCCGTCCGGCGCTTACATGGTCGAAGGGCGCAAGAAAGACGTGATCAATCGCGGCGGCGAGAAGATCAGCGCCGAGGAAGTCGAGAATCTGATCCTCTCGCATCCTGCGGTGGAAAATGTCGCCTGCATCGCGGTGCCCGATCCCGCTATGGGCGAACGGATGTGCGCCTGCGTGATCCTCCATCCCGGCAAGACGCTGACCTTGAACGAGTTGACCGACTATCTCCAGAGCAAGGAGATCGCGAAGTACAAGCTGCCCGAGCGGCTGGAGATCATGACCGACTTTCCGTTGTCGAAATTCGGCAAGGTGGCGAAGAACGTGATGGTCGAGACGGTTTCGGCCAAGATGCAAAAGAAATAAGCGAGACCGACGCGGCCATGCGCAAGATCGACCTGCACTGCTATCCGAATACCGAGCCGTGGATCAAATGCCAGGGCCCTTACGTCGAAGCGCTGGCCAAATATTGGAACCGCCAGTGGACCTGGAAGCAGGAAGATGAGGTGGTGAAGGAATTCGAGGCCGCCGGCGTCGAAGCCGTGCTGGTCGCGCTCGATCTCGAGACCACGACCAACACCCCGCCTTGCACCAATGAATATGTGAAGGGGATGCAACAGCGGCACCCCAAACGCATCATCCAATGCTGGGCCGCGGTCGATCCGTTCAAGGGCGAGATCGCCATCCAACAGGCGAAGAAGGCGATCACCGAGCTGAAATGCCTCGGCTTCCACTTCCATCCGATCATGGGGCATTTCGCCGTCAACGACCGGCAGTTCTATCCCCTGTTCGAGACCATCAACGCCTTGAAAGCGCCGGTGATGATCGATGTCGGCACCACCGGCATGGGCGCCGGCATGCCGGGCGGCATGGGCGCGCGCATCCGCCACGCGCACCCCTCCTGCATCGACGATCTCGCGGCCGATTTCCCCGACCTCAAGATTATCGCCGCCCATCCCGGCTGGCCCTGGGTCGACGAGATGACCGCGGTCGCGCTGCACAAAGGCAACGTGTTTTGGGAGCTTTCGGGCTGGGCGCCGAAATATTTCCCGGCGCAATTGAAGGTCGATGCGCGCTCGCGGCTGCAGGACAAGATCATGTTCGGCAGCGACTATCCGAGCATTCCTTATGACCGGCTGATGAAGGAATGGGGCGAGCTCGGCTACACCGAAGCCGTCATGGAAAAAATCTTCCACAAGAACGCCGAGCGCATACTCGGGCTTTAGCGCGCGACGTCATTGCGAGCGCAGCGAAGCAATCCAGAAGCCGGCCCGCGAGCCTTGGATTGCTTCGTCGCTTTGCTCCTCTCAATGACGAACGATAAAGTCTGCGAACAGCACGCTCATCGAGCGTGAACAGGGAGGACCGAGCCATGAAGCGGATCGCTTTCGCTCTGCTCGCTTGTGCGATTGCCGCCGCTGCGCCCGACGCACAGGCCGCGGACAAGATTCACACCGGCAACCCGTCCGATATCGCCTGGGCCTTCGTGCCGCCTTATGTCGGCATCGCCGAGGGAATTTTCGCCAAATACAACCTCGACGTCGATGTCGCGAGCTTCGGCGGCGACCAGAAGATGCAGCAGGCGCTCAACGCCGGCAGCATCGACGTCGCGCTCGGCGGCGGCCCGGCGATGGCGTTCAGCGTCAAAGGCTCGCCGGTGATCGCCGTCGCCGCGCTGTTCGGTGCGCCGAAGAACATCTCGCTGGTCGTGCCCTATGACTCGAAACTCACGATCGGCGATCTCAAAGGCAAGCTCATCAGCTCGAGCCCGGTCGGCTCGCTGACCGCATGGCTGTTGCAGCGCCTATCGATCAGCCAGGGCTGGGGCGTCGACGGCATCCGCATCGCCGCCCTCGGCGGCTTCGAGCCCGGCGTTGCCGCGATGCGCACCGGCCAGATCGACGGCATGATGTCCTCGGTCGAGGGCGGGCTGACGCTCGAGGAAAAGAAGATCGGCAAGAACCTCACCGACATGGAAAAATACGCGCCGAAATTCATCACCCATGTCGTCTTCGCGCGTCGCGATCTGATCGCGAAGAACCCCGATCTCGTCAATCGCTTCCTCAAAGGCCTCTTCGCGACCATCGCCTATATGAGAACGCATAAGGCCGAAACCATCAAAGTCTCGGTCGAGCAGATGCATGAGAGTCCGGCGGTCGCCGAGAAAACCTATGACTCCGAGATCGGCACTTTCAGTACGGATGGCACGTTCGATCCCGCCGCCGTCGATGTTTTGAAGCAGTCTTTCATCGACATGGGCATGCTGAAGGACAAGCCCGCGGACAATCAGATGTTCACGACGCAGTTTTTGCCGGTACGGCCGTAGCGGCGTCGGCGCAGGATTCGCTCTATAGTGCCCCTCACCCGAACCCTCTCACCGCCGGAAAGAGGGTGTGAGCGTCGCGAACGGGTGAGGGGGATTACCCGGTCCGGTAAGGAGAAATGTTTATGGCCGCCAAGCTCGACCCCGTCACGCTCGAAGTCATCCGCAACGCGCTGCCGGCGATCTCGAACGAGATGGCCGCTGATCTGCAGCGCACCTCCTACAACATGATGATTTACGAGGTGCGCGACTTCTGCACTGCGCTCATCTCGGCGGATGGCGAGCTGATCAGCCAGAATGTCGGCGGCGTATCGCATTTCGTCGCCGATCTGGGCGTCATCATCACCGACGGCATGAAGCGCTATGGCCGCGAAGGCTTCCAAGATGGCGACGTGCTGATCATGAACCATCCCGCCGTCGCCGGGCAGCACTTGAACAACATCTGCATCTACATGCCCTATTTCTTTAAGGGCGAGCTGCTCATGTTCTCGATGGTGCGCGCGCATTGGATCGATGTCGGCGGCATGAGCACCGGCTTCGGCGCCGGCCGCGCCGCGCAAGACCCGTGGATGGAAGGGCTGCAATTCGACCAGCTCAAGCTCTACGAAGGCGGCAAGCGCAACGAGATGCTGCATCGCTGCATCACCGACAATATCCGCTTCCCCGAAAGCTCGATGGGCGATCTCAGATCGCAGATCGCCGCGTGCAAGCTCGGCAATCGCCGCGCCGACGAGCTCTTCGAGCGCTACGGGCGCGATGTGGTGATGGCGGCGATCCGCCAGGTCTTCGACGAGACCGAGCAGCGTTGCCGCAACGCCGTGAAGCAATTCGCCGATGGCGTCTACGAGGCCGAGAGCTTCATCGACGATACCGGCGAGAACCCGCCGCAGCCGGTGAAAATCCACGCCAAGGTGACGGTGAAGCAAGGCGCGATGACCATCGATTTAAGCGAATGCTCGAAAGAGCGGCCGCACGGGCCGAATTGCCGCTCGCTCGCCGGCGCGCGCATCGCCTACAAGGCGATCACCCAGCCGGTCGATCCGGTGAACGAAGGCTCGTTCCGCGCCCTCGACATCATCCTGCCCGAGGGCAATTTCATGATGGCGCGGCATCCGATCCCGATGCAGGGCTGGAGCCTGATGCTTCCCACCGTCGCCGATACTATCATCGCGGCGCTCGCGCCGGCGATGAAGGACAAGGCGCCGGCCGGGCATCACGCCGATCTCGGCGGCTCGGCCTTCTTCGGCCGCGACCCCAAAACCAAGCGTAATTTCGTCTTGCAGAGCATCGATGGCGGCGGCTGGGGCGGCCGGCCGCACGAAGACGGCGAGTCGGGCTCGGTCTCGATTTGCCAGGGCGACGTGCGCAACGGCGCGATCGAGGCGATCGAGCTGAAATGTCCGGTGATGATCGAGAAGCGCGGCTTCCGCATGGATTCGGGCGGCGCCGGAAAATATCGCGGCGGGCTCGGCATCGAGTTCCAGGTGCGCAACTTTGTCGAGGGCCGCTGGAATCTCGGCAAGCCCTACCGCCAGGGCTTGCTCTCCTGGGGCCTTTGGGGCGGCGAACCCGGTGCTAATGCCGATTGCTCGATCCGCAAGCCGGGCGAGAACGAATTCCACGAGTTCTACGGCCATCGGTATCTCGTCCCCGCCGACACCCAGGTGCTGACGCGGCGCTCGGGCGGCGGCGGCTGGGGCGATCCGCTCGACCGCGAGGCCGAGCTGGTGCGCTGGGACGTCGTCGAAGGCTATGTCTCGCGCGAGGCGGCCCAGGATCGCTACGGCGTGGTGCTGAGCGAGGATTTGGTGATTGACGCGAAAGCAACCGAAGCATTGCGCGCGAAGCTGCGCGCCGAGCGGAGCGCGAGCGGCCAGCGCAAGATCGCGACGCCGACACCGGTCGAGACCGCCGGCGTCACCGCGTTGCGCACCGACCTGACGGTGTTCGCGACGCGGCCGGCGCAAGCGGCGGAGTAGTCGCGGAACGATCCTGCTCGCTTATATGGGCCGGTTCGACGAGCAGCTCGGACGCGTCATCGATGGGCAGGTCGAAATCAGAGAGCGGCTGGGATTATTGGAGCAGCAATATGCGAGTCTGTCCCGCCGCATCGACGGAATCGAAGCCGCCTGTCGCGCATCGAAAAGCGCCTCGATCTGATTGAGGCGTGAAGCCAACCGGCGATGACTGCCGCGGGATAAGCGCGCAATTCTCGTCGGTATGAGCGCCTTTTACCGGCGCCCCTCGTCAAGCTCAAAAGCCGGTATCCATTC
>DATGLO010000290.1:0-2919 GCA_035294105.1 Allostellaceae bacterium | reverse complement strand
CGAGGCCCCGTCCCCCGTCAAGTGCCGCCATCGCGTCGCGCAGCCGTTGCATGCGCGCGGCAAAGACCGCTTCCGGCAATTCCGCTTTCGACCAGGCGATGAAACCGCGGCGCATTCAGACCTCGAAGATGTCGCGCGGCGTCTCGGTCAGGACCTCGGCGCCGCTCGGCGTGACGACGATGCTGTCGCCCAGCACCATATAGCCGACCTCGGGATGATAGGTGTTGGGATGAACGATTATCACCATCCCGGCCTCGAGCACGGTGTCGACGTCTTCGAGAATATGCGGCTTGGTATCGGTGAAAAGGCCGAGGCCGTGACCGCGCACGCGGGTATATTTGCTCGTCGCATATTCGCCATAGCCGTGCTTGCGGAAGACGTCGTTCTCGGCGCGCGCCACATCCGCCGCCGTGACGCCCGGCTTTACCGCGGCGATCCCGGCTTCCATCGCCTCGCGATAAAGCGCATGGGCCCGCTTTTGCGCCTCGCTCGCCTTGCCCAGCACCATGGTGCGGCAGATCTGCGCGAAATAGCCATGGATCGCCGGTGTCAGTTCGGTCGTGATTATGTCGCCCTGCGCGATGCGGCGCGCCGAGGGCGGCGCCATCGCGAACACGTCCTTGCCGCCCGAGCCCATGATCATGAAATTGTCGGCGCAGCCGTTCTTACGGAAGAAGTTCTCGACATCGGCGATCAGCTCGTATTGCATGCGCCCGGGCCGCGCTGCCTTGCGAAAGACTTCGTAGCCTTGATCCGCGAGCTTCGCCGCGCAGCGCAGCGTCTCGATCTCGGCCGGCAGCTTCACCATCAAGAGATGATCGACGAGCTTGGTGCCGTCTTCGAGCTTATAGCCGCGGGCTTTGTCGGCGATGTATTTCGGCATGAAGCCCAAGGGCGCGGCGGCGATGCGGTGATTGGCGATGCGCTCCAGGCGGCCGGCGACTTCCTTCGCGATCTCGGGCGCGAGGGTCACCTTGATGCCGGTCGTTTCGGCCTCGGCGCGCTCGGCCTCGGCGGCGCTGTCGACGAAAAGCTCGACCGCGCCGTCGGGCGCGACCACCGCCATGCCGTGGCCTTCGAGGGAGGAAAAATCCGCGACGTAGCGCAGGTAATCGGCCTGCCAGGAATTGCCGTAGACGACGAGCGCTTCGATGCCCGCTTCCTGCATCGCCGCGCGCAAACGATTGCGCCGATCTTGCGCCAGCATCTCACGCCTCTCCGTTGGTTGCGGGCAATCTATCGGGCGGTCGCGCGACGGGCAAGGAAGCCGCGCTCGCCCTCGTCCGGGCGCAGGCTTATCCTGCCGCGATAAGCGTGGGGGAGGGCATGATGAGCGCAACCAAGCTTCAAGCCGATGTGGTGGGCTTGCCGCGCTTTGCGGCGAAGCCCGCCGCGAGCGCCGGCGTCTTCGATCTCACCAGCCATGCCCGCGCCCGCGCCGCGCTCGATTTCGGCCTTTCGGTCGCCGCGATCGGCTTCAACGTCTTCGTCGTCGGCGAGGATCGCTCGGCCCGGATGAGCGCGACCCTCGCTTATCTCGCCACATCCATGGCGCAGCGGCCGGCGCCGAGCGACTGGGCCTATCTCAATAATTTCCGCTCGCCCGAGCGGCCGACGCCATTACCCTTGCCCGCGGGTACCGGACGCAAGCTCTGCGATGCGCTCACGGCCTTGATGCCGCGGCTGCGCGAAGCACTCGCCGCATCCTTCACCGGCGATGCTTATCAGGCGCGGGTCTTGGCGTTGCGCGAGCAGGCGCAGCGCGAAGTCGGCGCCGATATGGAAAATCTCGCGCAATCGGCCCAAGCGCACGGGCTGCAGCTCGTCCAGGGCGACGACGGCGCACTGCGGCTCGTGCCGGCGCAACGCGAGGGCGCGCCGCCGCCCGCGCTCGATGAAGCGGCCGAGCGAGAAATGGCCGCTGCACTGACGCGGGTCCAGATCCATACGGCCAACGCCCGCGCGCGGCTCGCGGGACAGATTCAAGAGCTCAACCGCGGCATCGCGGCCCAGGTCGCGGGACCGGCACTCGATGTCTTGGCGCGCGACTTCGCGGCTTTCCCGGGCCTCGGTCCCTGGCTCGCGGCGCTGCGCGAGGATATGATTCAGACGCCGGAGCGGTTTCAGCTTCAGCCCGGCGCCGCGCCCGATAGCGAGCTTCCCGAGCGCCGCTATGCCGTGAACCTCCTCGTCGATCACAGCGCCCAACAGCACGCCCCGGTGATCCTCGAAGCCAATCCGAGCTACGAAAATCTTTTCGGCTGGATCGAATATCGCCAGAGCCAGGGCTCGCTGCAGACCGATTTCCTGCACATCCGCGCCGGCGCTTTGCATCGTGCCAACGGCGGCGTGCTGGTGCTGCGCGCCGAGGCGCTGGCCGCCAATCCGACCGCTTGGTCCTTCCTCAAAGGCGCGCTGCGTGACCGACAAATCCGCATCGAGGAGTTGGGCCGCGGCGGCGCGCCGCCGATTGCGGGCGCGCCCAAGCCCGGGCCGATCCCGCTCGATCTCAAGGTGATCCTCGTCGGCGCGCCGCGCTGGTACGCGACCTTTTTCGAGGGCGATCCTGATTTCCGCACCTATTTCAAGATCAACGCGGATATCGACATCGATACGCCGGCGGATGCGCGCAATCTCGGCCTCTATGCGCGGCTGATCGCCGATATGGTGACGGCCCACGGTCTCGACGGCGCGACGATTGAAGCGACCGGCATGCTGCTCGGCATCGCCGCGCGTTGGGCCGAGCGCCGCGACCGCCTCACGGCCCGGATCGAGCTGCTCGATGATCTCGTCGCCGAGGCAGCAACACTGGCGCGGCGCGACGGCAAAAAGCAACTCGATGTCGCCATTGTCGTCGCCGCCCATGACGCGCGCAGCCGTCGCAACGCGCGTATCGAAGAGAGCATGCTGAAGCATGTC
>DATGLO010000289.1:0-7198 GCA_035294105.1 Allostellaceae bacterium | reverse complement strand
GCGGCAGCAAAGGTTCAAGCCGTTTCCACTCGCTGTCGCTGAGCCAATAAAGTTGCTTCCGCATCAAGGCCTCCCTCGATTCGGAAGCCTTGAAGCACAAGTCAGCCAACGCCGGAATCCTTATTGAGTACGGACCCTAGGGCTCCCTTGACGTCATTTCTATGCATTGATCATCCCCGATTTAGCTAGCCGTGGGTCAGCAAGCCCACATGAGTAGCTAAAACTAACAATTATTTACGCACAACCATATTTCGATCGCCGGCGCGAAGGAGATCAAGACTGTTTCATATATGCCACTATTACTCATGTTCAACTATTATCGGTGCGCCGGCGCATCGCAGAAATTGCCTTTGGGATGAAAGGCTTATGCGCGGTCTCGCAGCCGCGCGCGGCCATGGCGGCCCCGGCTGTCGACGCCGTCAGCTCTTCAGGTAGTCTTATGGTTGGCGAAAATTGGTGGAGCAGAGGGGGATCGAACCCCTGACCTCGACATTGCGAACGTCGCGCTCTCCCAACTGAGCTACTGCCCCGGTCCGGGCGCGGATGATGGTCGGCGAGGGGTGCGGCGTCAAGACTTGCGGCACAAACGCGGCATTTCGACCGGCAGGCCGCGGTCTTGCGCGTCAGTGGGCCAAAGCTTACGCTCGCGCGCGCCTTTTCGAGGAATCAACGCGATATGGGTGGGTTTGTCGTGCCGGTAATCGAGGTGGTGATCGCCATTCTCGATATCTACTGGTGGCTCGTCATTATCCAGGCGGTTGCCAGCTGGCTGATCGCTTTCAACGTCCTCAACACCTACACCCGGCCGGTCGCGATGGTGCTGGATTTCCTTTATCGCATCACGGAGCCGGCGCTGCGGCCGATCCGCCGATTCGTGCCGGTGCTCGGCGGCCTCGATATCTCGCCGATCATTCTGTTGCTGATCATCTGGTTCGCGACAATGGAATTGCGCCAGCTCGAATTCTTCCTGCTATCGCAGTGAGACGCCGCGTCAAGAAGCGCGCCCTGTTCGAAGGAAGTTTGCGATTACCATCAACACCAAGCTGATCGACGGCAAGGCGCGGGCGGCGACGTTGCGCCAGGCCATAGCGGCGGAAGCGAGGTCGCTGGCGAAACGCGGCGTTGCGCCGGGTCTCTGCACCGTGCTGGTCGGCGAAGAGCCGGCGAGCCAGATCTACGTCCGCAACAAGGCCAAGGCCGCCAGCGAGGCCGGGCTCGCCTGTTTCACCGAAAAACTGCCGGCGGATGTCGCGCAGCGGGAATTGCTTGCGCTCGTCGCGCGGCTCAATGCCGACGACCGGATCGACGGCATCCTCGTGCAATTGCCCTTGCCGCCGCAGATCGATCGCCAGTGCGTGATCGACGCGATCGATCCCGCCAAGGATGTCGACGGATTCCACACCGAGAATATCGGCCGGCTCTGGGGCGGCGGTGCGGCTTTGGTGCCGTGCACACCTTATGGCTGCCTGCTGCTGCTGCGCGAGGCGGCACGGCTCGACGGCGCCGAAGCCGTCATCGTCGGTCGCTCGGCTCTCGTCGGCAAGCCGCTCGCGGCGCTCTTGCTGCGCGAGAATTGCACTGTCACTGTCGCGCATTCGCGGAGCCGCGACCTACCCGCGATCGTGCGCCGCGCGGATGTACTCGTCGCTGCGATCGGGCAAACGGAGCTGGTGCGCGGCGATTGGCTCAAGCCCGGCGTCGTAATCGTCGATGTCGGCATCAACCGGATCGACCGCGACGGCAAATCGCAGCTGGTGGGCGATGTTGCCTTCGACGAAGCCCAGGGCATCGCCGCAGCGATTACCCCCGTGCCGGGCGGCGTCGGCCCCATGACCATCGCCTGCCTCTTACGCAACACGTTGATCGCCGCCTGCCGCCGGCGCGGCTTGCCCGAGCCGCAGATATAAAAAACGGCGCTGCTTCGGCAGCGCCGTTTCTCGACACCTGATTGCGACTATTGCAGCGTCACTTCGACCACGCGATTGCGCGGCTCGCGGACGCCCTGGGCCGTTGGCACCGGCGGCTCGCGGAAGCCGACCCAGCTCTCTTCGATGCGGCTGTCGGCGATGCCGTCGCGACGCAGCTGGGCGCGAACCGTATCGGCGCGGCGATGCGACAGCGCCATGTTATACGGATCGGTGCCGGTCAGATCGGCTTTGCCGACAAGGCGGATCGTGACGTTGGGCGCCTTCGCCGCCTGCGCGACGGCGTCGACGACCTGACGCCCTTCCGGCGTCAGATTCGAGCGATCGAACTCGAAATAGACATTGTATTCATGCGCAGCCGGCGCTGCCGCTTTGCCGTTGAGCGCCTGCTCGAGCGCGGTAATGGTGTTGATGAAATCCTTATGGCACTGGCCGTCGAATTCCTTCGCCCAATCGTCCTCGGTGCGTTCGAGCCAGCAGTCGTAAGCGACCTGCGCGCGCGCAGCGAGGCCGGGGAAGCGATCGCGACCGCCATTGTCGAGATCGTTCACGAGGCGAACACGCTCTTGCGCCATTTGCGTGCGGAAGTGATAGGGCTCTTCGAGCGGGATGGCCCAATTGGCATTGTCTTCGGGCGGCACCAGCTCACCCCTTTCGGCAGCGATGGCTTTGCGCGAGAAATAATCTACGTCGACCCAGTCGCCTTCGTAGAACTCGCCGTGATGGGCGAGATAGTCGGCGAGGCCGACATAATCATGCGCGGTTTCCTGGATGAAGTTGCCGCCTTGAGGCGGCCGCGCGGCCTCAGCCCTCGGAATATTGTAGCGCTCGGTCATGAAATTGCCGTGTATCGGCGGCACATAGCTCCAGGTGGAGCAGCCCGTGAGCGCCACGGCGGCCAGGGCGATAGTTGACAAAAACGTGCAGCGATTGACCATCGAAACTCTCCCGCTTTTGCTGTCTCCCGCCGACGACAAGGCCGCCGGGATTTTTTAATGAGCAGCCTCTCCGCGCAGTCGCGCGGAGAGGCGCACTCTCTTAGGCGACGAATTCAGGGTCGGAAATCACCGCTCCCAAACCGGCCGGCCGAGATCGACCGCCGAAGGCGAGGTGGCCGCGCCGGCGACCGCGCCAGCGCCCGCACCGATCGCCGCGCCCGCCAACGGGGCACCCACCAGCGCGCCGATCACCGCGCCGCCCGCTGCGCCGATACCGGCGCCGGAAAGGCCGCGATCACCGACGGTCTCGCCGCAGCCCGACAAGGCGACGGCGGCCGCAACAAGCATCACAGGAAGTGCAAAGCGCGTTTTCATCATCATCATCCTTTTCTTCCCTGCCGTCCCCAAGCGGACGAATGGCCCAGAGGATGGCCACGGATTGTGGCCGGAAAACGGCAGCGGCAGGGTATTTTAATAATCCCCCTTTCGCGGCCTTTGGAGCACTCCAACCCTAAGATTTCCTTACATTTTTTCCGAGTCTCAGGCGTAAGGCATTCAACTTAATGAAACCTTCAGCGTCGCGTTGGTCGTAGACTTGGTCTGCCTCGAAAGTGACGTGGGCGAGGCTGTAGAGCGATTTCGGCGACTTACGCCCGACGACGCGCGCTTGTCCTTTAAAGAGCTTGAGCCTGACCGTACCGTCGACATTCTCCTGGCTCTTGTCGATGAGGGCCTGCAGCATCAACCGCTCGGGCGCGAACCAAAAACCGTTGTAAATGAGCTCGGCATAGCGCGGCATGATCTCGTCTTTGAGATGGGCGGCGCCGCGATCGAGGGTGAGGCTCTCGATACCGCGATGCGCAGCTTGAAGAATCGTGCCGCCGGGCGTCTCGTAGACGCCGCGCGACTTCATGCCGACGAAGCGGTTCTCGACGAGATCGAGCCGGCCGATGCCGTGCTTGCCGCCGATTTCGTTCAGCTTCGTCAGGAGCGCCGCCGGCGACAGCGCCGCGCCGTCGACCGCGACCGGATCCCCGTGCCGGAACTCGATCTCGACATATTGCGGCTGGTTCGGCGCCTCTTCGGGCGCGACCGTGCGGCTATAGACGTATTCCTCGGGCTCGCTCCACGGATCTTCGAGCACTTTGCCCTCGGCCGAGATATGCAAGAGATTCGCATCGGTCGAGAACGGCGCCTCGCCGCGCCTATCCTTGGCGATCGGGATCTGGTGCTTTTCGGCATATTCGATGAGCTTAGTGCGCGAGCCCAAGTCCCATTCGCGCCAGGGCGCTATCACCGTGATGTCGGGCTTCAAGGCGTAATAGCCCAGCTCGAAGCGCACCTGGTCGTTGCCCTTGCCGGTTGCGCCATGCGCCACGGCATCGGCGCCGACCTGTTCGGCGATCTCGATCTGGCGCTTGGCGATGAGCGGCCGTGCGATCGAGGTGCCGAGGAGGTATTGACCTTCGTAGAGCGCATTGGCGCGGAACATTGGAAACACGAAATCGCGCACGAACTCTTCGCGCAGATCGTCGATGAAGATCTCCTTCACCCCCATCTGCTCGGCCTTCTTGCGCGCCGGCGCCAGCTCTTCGCCCTGGCCGATGTCGGCGGTGAAGGTGACGACTTCGCACTTATAGGTCTCTTGCAGCCAGCGCAGGATGACCGAGGTATCGAGCCCGCCCGAATAGGCGAGCACCACTTTCTTCACGTTTTTTTTCATGTTGGCTTCTTCATTACATGATCCTATTCGGCGACGCGGTTCTTCGCGGCTTGCGCGGCAAAATGCGCGTCGATCGTGTGCTTGGTCGCGGCCCGGTTCTGAGCGCTGAAATCTTCGCGATTGGCGCGCATCCATTCCATCGATTCGTTGCGCGCCTCGTTGGCGCCGTTGAAGCGCGGCAGCACGTAGCGCGCGAAGAGTTCGTAGGAGCGTTTGGTCGCCTCCCAATCCGCCCAATCGTGCGCCAGCATCAGGATGCCGCCGAAGCCGCCGGTCTTGGCCCAGAACTTTTCGAGCACCGCCAGCGCATCGTCCGGCGTGCCGATGGCGCCGCGCCCGTCGGCGATGATGCTTTCAAGGCTGCCGAGGCCGATCGCCGCGCCGCCCAAGGGGCTGATCGCGTAGGCGTAGTTCTGCCATTTATCGAAGCCCCATTTCACGTTCGCGATCGCCTTTTCGCGTGTCTCGGCGATATGGAACGGCGCCATCAGCCGCCACTGCCGGCGGTCCATTTGCTGGCCATACTGCGATGCGTGGTCCTGCGCGATCTTCCAATTGAGATCGAGCGCGTCGTAACCCATGCCGTTCGAGACGGCGACGCAGAGCATGCCAAGGCCGAAGCGGCCGGCGATCTTGCCGCCGTTCGGCGTGATCGCGCTGGCGATGGCGAGATGCGGCCGCGGATGCGTGTAAGGACGCAGCTGCAGCCGCGCCTCCTTCATCGTGTACCAGTCGCTGGTCTTGGTGACGGTCTCGCCCGCCATCAGCCGCAAGATGATCTCGAGCGATTCCTCCATCCGCGCGCGCTGCGTTTGCGGATCGATGCCGAGGATCATCGCGTCCGAGGTGAGCAGGCCCGGCCCGATGCCGAACATGGCGCGGCCGCGCGTCTGGTGATCCAACTGCACCATGCGGTCGGCGAGGATGAAAGGGTGGTGATAAGGCAGCGACATGACGCCGGTGCCGAGCATGATGCGCTTGGTGCGCGCCGCCGCCTGGGCGATGAAGAGATCGGGCGCGCCATAGAGCTCGAAGCCGCCCGAATGATGCTCGCCGATCCAGGCTTCGGCAAAGCCAAGCTTTTCGAGATACTCGATCAGCTCGAAATCGCGCTCCATACAGAGCGTCGGATCTTCGTCGGCCGGGTGGAAGGGCGGCAGGAAGATGCCGGCCCGCAAGTTCCGCGATGGGGTCATGAAAGCCTCGGACGATCTCGATTTTTCTGGACTCGTGCGCGCCGGAACCGATCATAAAGGATCGACTTATGTCGGGAAAGCGGGGCATTCATGACCACCGTCACGCTCTATCACAACCCGCGCTGCCGCACGTCGCGCGCGGCGCTCGAGCTTCTCCGCAAGCGCGGCATCGAGCCCAAGATCATCGAATATCTGAAGACGCCGCCGACCGCGTCCGAGCTGAAGCGCATCTTGAAGATGCTGGACATTCCGGCGCGCGCGCTGCTGCGGCCGAAAGAGGGCAAGGAAGTCGGCCTCACGAAGCCCGGCCTCAGCGAGGACGCGATCATCGCCGGCATGGCCAAGCATCCGATCGCGATCGAGCGGCCCATCGCCATCGCCGGCCGGCGCGCGGCGCTGGGCCGTCCCGCCGAGAAGGTCCTGACGATCCTCTGATCGAATTATAGTAAATATGCCGCATTAATATTAACACGTTAACGTTAATTACTTGAAAATCTAAAATTTTATTTGACTTCGTTTCCAAATCGTTGATATTTGCAAGCCACGGCACGGGCGAGACAAATAACGCCCGGCCCGGAGGCGAAGCCCGAACCAGGAGGGTTAATAGTGACTGGTTCGGCCTTGAAGATTCTTCACGTTTTCGATCATTCGCTGCCGCTGACGAGCGGCTATTCGATGCGCAGCCGCGCCGTGATCGAGGCGCAGCAGCGGATGGGTTGGCAGACGGTCCATCTCACCACCCCGAAGCACACCATGCCGGGCCCGACCTGCGAAGAGGTCGACGGCCATCGCTTTCATCGCACCGCGCCGGTGCCGAATTATCTTGCGCGCTGGCCGGTTCTTGGCGAAGCGGCGCTGATCCGCGCGACCGCCGAGCGCATCCGCTGGATCGCTTCTTACGAAAAGCCCGATCTCATCCACGCGCATTCGCCGGCGCTCAACGCGCTTGCCGCCGCGCGCGCCGGCAGGAAGCTCGGCATTCCAACCGTCTATGAAGTGCGCGCTTTCTGGGAAGACGCCGCCGTCGGCAACGAGACCGACAGCGAAGGCTCGTGGCGCTATCGCGCGGCCCGGCTGCTCGATCAACGCGCCTTCCGCAAGGTCGACGCCATTGTCACCATCTGCGAGGGGCTGCGCGCCGATATCGCCGCGCGCGGCACGCCGCCCGAGAAAATCTCGCTCGTGCGGAACGGCGTCGATGCCGACGCCTTCCCCTATCGCCGGGCGGCGAAGGAAGAGCTGCGCGCCAAGCACGGCTTGCAGGACAAGATCGTCCTCGGCTTCCTCGGCTCGTTCTATCCCTATGAGGGTCTCGACATCCTCCTCGACGCGATCGCCCTGCTCCGCCGCGAGCGCGACGACCTCGCGCTGCTGCTCGCCGGCGGCGGCCCCGCCGAGGAAGCGCTGAAATGGCAG
>DATGLO010000288.1:0-5608 GCA_035294105.1 Allostellaceae bacterium | reverse complement strand
CGGCATGAGCGCCGAAGTGTCCGTCGATACCGGCCATGCGCGCGGCTGGCCGCATTTCATCACGGCGCTGTTCGGGGGCGGGACGAAACAGGTCAGGTGATGGCCGGGCTCTGCGACGTCGTCGACAAAGGCTCCAATCGCATCGCCATCACGATCTGCGTCGTGCTTGCGACGTTGATACAGGTCCTCGACACGACGATCGCCAATGTTGCCTTGCCCTATATGCAGGGTAGCGTCGCGGCCAGCCAGGACGAGATCGCCTGGGTGTTGACCTCTTACATCGCCGCGGCAGCGATCATGACGCCGCCGACCGGCTTCTTCGCCAGCCGCTTCGGCTTGAAGCGGCTGTTCCTCGTTTCGGTAGCAGGTTTCACCTTTTCGTCGATGCTCTGTGGCCTCGCGGATTCGCTGACCGGGGTGGTGTTGTTCCGGGTTATGCAAGGCGCGTTCGGTGCGTCGCTGGTGCCGTTGTCGCAGTCGGTGCTGCTCGGCATCAACCCGCCGGAGCGCAAGGGCTCGGCAATGGCATTGTTTGGCGTCGCCGTGATGGTCGGCCCGGTGCTCGGTCCGGTGCTGGGCGGCTGGCTGACGCAGAATTACAGCTGGCGCTACGTTTTCTACATCAACCTGC
This sequence comes from Allostellaceae bacterium, assembly GCA_035294105.1. Classification (GTDB taxonomy): domain Bacteria; phylum Pseudomonadota; class Alphaproteobacteria; order ATCC43930; family CGMCC-115725; genus CAIKMD01. The sequence goes on along the minus strand of DATGLO010000288.1, from coordinate 4,977 downwards.
CGATCGGCGTGCTGGCCTTCCTCGGCATGAGTTGCTTCTTGCCGAACCGGGCAGGCGACCCCAACGCGCGGCTCGACTGGTTCGGTTTCGGCACGCTGAGTGTCGCCATCGGCTTTTTCCAGATCCTGCTCGATCGCGGCGAAGATCTCGATTGGTTCGGCTCGGGCGAGATTTTAATCGAAGCGATCGTCGCGGCTGCGGCGCTCTATCTCTTCCTCGTCCATACCTTCACGACGCGCGACCCGTTCGTGCGGCCGTCGCTGTTCAAGGACCGCAATTTCAGCGCGGGCATGCTGTTCATCCTGGTCGTCGGTCTGACCTATTATCCGTCGCTGGCGCTGCAGCCGCCTTATTTGCAAGAGCTGATGAACTATCCGGTCGTGACCTCGGGTATCGCGATGGGGCCGCGCGGCGTCGGCACCATGGTGGCGATGATCGCTGTCGGGCGGATGACCGGGCGCGTCGACACGCGCCTGCTTCTCGGCATCGGCCTCGTTCTCTCGGCCTGGTCGTTCTTCGCGATGACCGGCTGGACGCCCGATATCTCGGAAGGCGAAGTCATGAGCGTCGGCGTCGTCCAGGGCATCGGCCGTGGCTTTATCTTCGTGCCGCTCAGCGTCGTCACGCTGTCGACCTTGCCGGACGCGCAGCGCACCGAAGGCGCCGCGCTCTACAGCCTCTCGCGCAATATCGGCTCGAGCGCCGGAATCTCGATCTTCAACGCGCTGCTGCTGAACAATGTTCAAGTCAATCATGCCGACATCGCGCAGCACGTGACCGCGATCAATCGGGCTTTCGGCAATCCGATCGTCGCGCGCGCCTGGAATCTGCTCAGCGCTGCCGGCCGCGCCGCGCTCAATGCCGTCGTGACGCAGCAGGCGCAGATCATCGCCTATCTGGACGATTACAAGCTGCTGCTGATCGCGACCGTCGCAATCTTGCCGTTGCTGCTGGTCTTCAAGCGGGCGCCGCCCGGTAGCGGCGCGCATGTGATGACGGAATAGCGGCCAGCCGGCGAACGCGCGTCAGGTAAGAAATTGCTCTTTCAGCACACGCTCTTCGAGATTGTGCTCGGGATCGAACAGCATCGTGAGCGTGATATCGGCGCTTTCGCAAATCTCGACCGACGCGACGTCACGCACTTCGGTGAAGTCGGCGGTCGCGCTGACGGGGCGTTTGTCGGCCTCGAGAACATCGAAGCGCACGCGCGCCCCATGCGGCAAGAGCGCACCGCGCCAGCGCCGCGGCCGGAAGGCGCTGATCGGCGTCAGCGCCAGTACGCCGGCGCCGAGCGGGATGATGGGACCGTGCGCCGAAAGATTATAGGCGGTGCTGCCGACCGGCGTTGCGACGATGATGCCGTCGGCCATGAGCTCGTCGAGCTGCACGAGCCCGTCGATGCTGACGCAGAGCTTCGCGGTCTGGCGGCTCTGGCGCAGGAGGGAGACTTCGTTAATGGCGAGGGCATGATGATCGCGGCCGGCTTGATCTTTTGCGGTCATCGTCAGCGGCCGAACCCGCACCGGCTGGGCGCGCGCGATACGCTCGGCCAGCGCTTCGGGCGAATAGCCGTTCATCAGGAAACCGACGCTGCCGCGATGCATGCCGTAGATCGGCACGCCGCGCTGCATATGGCGGTGCAAGGTCTCGAGCATGAAGCCGTCGCCGCCAAGCGCGACGATGACTTCCGCTCGATCGGTCGGCGTCGCGCCGTAGCGCTGGACCAGCTCCTTAAGGGCTGCCTGGGCGGCGGTGGCGTCGCTGGCTTCGAAGCCGATGGTGGGTGTGCTCAATTAGCCCTCGGGCGACCGCGTCAGCCGCCGGTCACGCTCATATGGCGCGCCACGGCAGGCTTCGCATGGCGGCGATCGATAATGAAATCATGCCCTTTGGGCTTGCGCGATATTGCCTCGTCGATCGCCGCGTCGAGCAGCGCGTCTTGCTGCGAGGCACGCAGCGGTGCCCGCAAATCCGCGCTGTCATGCTGGCCGAGGCACATGAAGAGCGTGCCGGTGCAGGTGATGCGCACGCGATTGCAGCTCTCGCAAAAATTATGCGTCATCGGCGTGATGAGTCCGAGGCGGCCGCCGGTCTCGCCGACGGTGTAGTAGCGCGCCGGGCCGCCCGTGCGGTAATCGCTCTCTTCCAGCGTCCAATTGCGCTGCAAATTGGCGCGCACCATCGAGAGCGGCAAATATTGGTCGAGCCGCGCGGCATCGCCGATCTCGCCCATAGGCATCACCTCGATCAAGGTGAGGTCGAATCCTTCGTCGCCGCACCAGCCGATGAGACGATCGAACTCGCCGTCGTTGACGCCCTTCAAGGCGACGGCATTGATCTTGATCGCGAGGCCGGCGCGTTTGGCGGCGTCGAGCCCGCGCAACACCTGGTCGAGCTTTCCCCAGCGCGTGATCGCCGTGAATTTCGCGGGATCGAGCGTGTCGAGCGAGACGTTGATGCGCTTGACGCCGGCGGCCTTCAGCTCCTCGGCGTAGCGCTCGAGCTGGCTGCCGTTCGTGGTCACGGTGAGCTCGTCGAGAGCCCCGGTTTCGAGATGGCGCCCAAGCGAGCGGAAAAGGCTCATGATGTTCTTGCGCACCAGCGGCTCGCCGCCGGTCAAACGCAGCTTCTTGACGCCCTTGCGGACGAAGGCGCTGCAGAGGCGATCGAGCTCCTCGAGCGAGAGGATATCGGCCTTGGGCAGGAAGGTCATGTCTTCCGCCATGCAGTAGACACAGCGAAAGTCGCAGCGATCCGTCACGGAGACGCGCAGGTAGCTGATATGCCGGCCGAACGGATCGATCACGAAGCTTAAGATAGCTATTGCGCAAAGCGCTGACAATGCGGGCTAATCCGCTATGAAAAACGGCATATAGCCCTTTTTCGCGCTGGCGGCGGGGGTGGACGAGGGGAATGGGCGATTTCGGCGATGCGGTAAGGCTGGCGCTTAGCCTCGTCTTCGGCGGCGATGCGACGCTTTACGCGATTATCGGCCTGTCGCTTTGGATCAGCCTAGCCGCCGTCGTCCTCGCCGTCGCGCTCGGCCTGCCGGCAGGCGCTGCGCTGGCGATCTATCGGTTTCCCGGCCGGCGCGGCGTGGTCGTGCTGTTCAATTCGCTGCTCGGCCTGCCGCCGGTGGTCGTCGGCCTCGCGGGCTATCTGTTGCTGTCGCGCGCCGGGCCGCTCGGCCGTTTTGGACTGCTTTATACGCCGGCCGCGATGGTCTTCGTGCAGGCGGTGCTCACTTTTCCCATCGTCGTCGCGATCGTCCATCGCGCGGCGCAAGAGGCATGGGCGCGGCATCGCGACGCGTTCCAGGTCGCGGGCGCGACACGGCTCAGCGTCATTCCGCATTTGCTGCGAATAGCCAAGCTGTCGGTGCTCACGGCCGTGCTCGCGGCGCTCGGTCGCGCGATTTCGGAAGTGGGCGCGATCATCATCGTGGGCGGCAATATCGCCGGCGTCACCCGCACGATGACCACGGCGATCATGCTGCAGACGAGCATGGGCAATCTGCCGCTTGCGCTGGCGCTGGGACTGGTGCTGATTGTCCTCAGCGTGTTGTTGAACGGTGTCGCGTTTGCCGTGACCGATCGGGAGAAACCGTCATGAATCGATTTTTGCTCGGTGTTTTGATCGTTTGCGCCGTCGTTTTTGCGCTCGCGCCGCGCGTCGCGCGCGCCGCCGACAAGTTCATCGTCCTCGCCTCGACGACATCGGTCGACAATAGCGGCCTGTTGAAGCACATCCTGCCGCTCTTCAAAAAGGCGAGCGGCATCGATGTCCGCGTGGTCGCGCTCGGCACCGGCCAAGCGCTCGATACCGCGCGGCGCGGCGATGCCGATCTCGTTCTCGTTCACGATCCAGATGCCGAGGCGAAATTCATGAACGAAGGTCACGGCATCACGCGGCGCGAGATTGCCTGGAACGATTTCATCATCGTCGGGCCCGGCGCCGATCCGGCAAAGATCAAGGGCGGGCGCGACGTCGTCGCCGCCTTCAAGGCGATCTGGAATGCGCAGGCGCCGTTCGTCTCGCGCGGCGATCAAAGCGGCACCGACGCGCTCGAAAAGCGCCTATGGAAAGCGGCCGATCTCGATATCACCAAAGCCGGAGCCTGGTACAAGGATATCGGCGGCGGCATGGGCTCGGCGCTCAATGCCGCGGCCGGCATGGACGCCTACACGCTATCCGATCGCGGCACCTGGCTCAGCTTCGACAACCGGCGCGATTTGACGATCGTCCTCGAAGGCGATCGGCGGCTGCTCAACCGTTACGACGTGATCCAGCTCAACCCGAAGCTCCATCCGCAGGCAAAGCTGGCTCTCGCCGAGCAATTCGCCGACTGGCTGGCGTCGCCGGCGGGTCAAACAGCGATCGGCAATTACGAGATGGGCGGACAGAAGCTCTTCCACCCCGAGGCCGATCCGAAGCCTTAGCGGGTCGGAAACCGCAACGCGTCAGAAGCAGTAGCGCGCGCCGGCGGGCACGGTTTGCTGCCACAAATTCCCGGTCGGCGGCGTCGCGTGGTAATCGGCAAAGAGCGCGAGCCGGCCGCTCATCTTCGCGGTAATCCCGCCGCCGACGGTCAAGAGATCATGCGACGGCGCGAGACCGTCGACGCTGAAGCTGCCGCCGCCCACCTGCACGAGGCTCGGCGGCGTGCCCATGAGCTCGTGGCTGTAGCTGATATCGGCCTCGGGCACGAGACGAATGCCGCCATCCGTCATGAGGGCCGCGGTCACGCTGGTGCCGACGAAAGGCCGCAGCGAATCCGCATTGCGCTGCATGACGGCGAGATCGAAACCGCCGGCGCCGCTTTCGTCGAAACCGGCGTCGAAGAGATGGACATAGCTGAGGCCGGCGTCCGGCATCACGGAAAGCCCGGCATAGTCGAAGCGGTAGCTCGCTCGCGCCGCGCCGGTCGCTTCATGCGCGTCGTGACTGGACGAGGCTGTCCCGATCCCGGCGAGCGGC
>DATGLO010000287.1:0-4351 GCA_035294105.1 Allostellaceae bacterium | reverse complement strand
GCCTTGGATCGCGGCGAGATCAAGCGTGAGCAGCATTTCACCCAACCGCCGCCCCGCTACACCGAAGCGAGTCTCGTCAAGAAGCTCGAAGAGCTGGGCATCGGCCGGCCGTCGACCTACGCGTCGATTATCCAGGTGTTGCAGGATCGCAAATATGTGCGGCTCGACAAAAAGCGCTTCATTCCCGAGGATCGCGGCCGGCTGGTAACGGCATTCCTCAGCGAATTCTTCAAACGCTACGTCGAATACGATTTCACTGCCGATCTCGAGAATCAGCTGGACGAGATTTCCGGCGGCCGCGTCGCCTGGAAGAAGGTGCTGGAGGATTTCTGGCGCGATTTCTCGGCGGCGATCGGCGGCACCAAGGACTTGAAGATCAGCGACGTCATCGACGCGCTCGACGAGAGTCTCGGCAAGCATTTCTTTCCCGATCCGGGCAATGGCAAAGATCCGCGCGTCTGCCCGGTTTGCGGCGCCGGCCGGTTGGGGCTGAAGCTCGGGCGCTTCGGCGCGTTCATCGGCTGCTCTAATTACCCCGATTGCAAATTCACCCGGCCGCTCGGCATCGACGGCGATGGCGCCGAAAGCTCGAGCCCGCGCGAGCTCGGCCTCGATCCGGAAACGCATGTGCCGATCACGGTGCGCAAAGGCCCCTACGGCTTTTACGTCCAGCGCGGCGAAGGCAATGCCGACGAAAAGCCGAAGCGCGCCTCGATACCCAAGAACATGTCGCCGGCCGATATCGATCTCGACAAGGCGGTGCGCTTACTTGCCTTGCCGCGCCAGCTCGGCCCACATCCCGAGGACGGCGAAATGATCGCGGCCGCGATCGGCCGGTTCGGTCCTTACCTGAAGCACGGCAAGGAATATCGCTCGCTCCCGAAAGACGACGATGTCCTGACGATCGGCCTCAACCGCGCGGTCAGCCTCCTCGCCGAGCCGAAGCCGCAGCGGCGCGGCATGCCGACGCCGATCAAATCGCTCGGCCCGCATCCGAGCGACGGGGCGCCGGTCAATTTATTCAACGGTCGCTATGGTCCCTATGTGAGCCATGGCGGCATCAACGCCACCTTGCGCGATATCTCGCCCGAGGAGGTCACGCTCGAGCAGGCGCTCGCCCTCCTTGCCGCGCGGCCGCAAGCGAAAGGCAAGCGCGCCGGCGCACCCAAAGCCGCGGCCGCCCCCAAAGAGCCCGCAAAAGAGCCTCAAGAGAAGAAAGCGAAAAAACCGCCGGCTGCGAAAGCCGCGCCGGCGAAACCATCGAGCAATGGCAAGAAAACCACCCCGAAACCCATCAAGAAAGCCGCCAAAAAGAAAAAATCCGCGGCCCGAAAGCCGGCACCCGCGGAAGGCTGATCGGCGAAGCATCGCCGCTCGCGGCCTGCCCGAGATCGGCGTCATCGAAATCGCCGCCATCGATATCGATGGCGATTTGCGCGGCAGGCCGATCATCGGCAATCGCGCTTATAAAGAAGATGTGCTCGTCGTCGCTCGGCCCGGCGCACCGGCGTTGGGTCTCGGCGAGCGCGCTCTCGCGTGCTTCGCCCGCAGCGAGACCGGCGGCTGGGAGGCGCGCGTCATTCGCGCGCTCGACACCGCACCCGACCGCGTCGTCGGCATCTATCGCCTCGGCCGCGAAGGCGGCCGCATCGAGCCGACCGATCGCAAACAGCGCCGCGAATTCCGCGTCGCGCGCGGCGACAGCAAGGATGCGCAAGACGGCGATATCGTGCTCGCGACCATCAAGCGAAGCAGCGGCTTCGGTCTTCCCGAAGCGCGGATCATCGAGCGCATCGGCGACAGCGCCAATCCACGCGCCTTCAGCCTAATCGCGATCCACAGCCACGGCATTCCGACCGAATTCCCGTCGGAAGCGCTGCATCTTGCCGAAGCGGCACAGCCCGTCGCACTCGGTGCGCGCGAAGACCTTCGCGCCATACCTCTCGTCACCATCGATGGCGCCGATGCCCGCGATTTCGACGATGCGGTTTGGGCCGAGCCCGATCCCGACAACGACAAAGCCTGGCACGCAATCGTCGCTATTGCGGATGTCGCCTGGTATGTCCGCCAGAACGACGCGCTCGACCGCGAAGCGGAAGCACGCGGCAATTCGGTCTACTTTCCCGATCGCGTCGTGCCGATGTTGCCCGAAGCGTTGTCCAACGAGCTGTGCTCGCTCAAGCCAAACGTCGATCGCGCCTGCATGGCCGTGCACCTCTGGTTCGACGACCGGGGTCACATCCACAATCACCGCTTCGTGCGCGGGCTGATGCGGTCGGCGGCGCGCCTCACTTACGAGCAGGTGCAGCAAGCGGTCGACGGCAAGCCGAGCGACGAGACCGCGCCCCTGCTCGATAAGGTGCTGCGGCCGCTTTACGGCGCCTTCGCTGCGCTCGACCGCGCGCGGCGGCAGCGCGGCGCGCTCGAGCTCGATCTGCCGGAGCGCCGCATTCAGCTCGACGAGAACGGCAAGGTCGCGCGTATCGAGCCGCGCGAACGGCTCGACAGCCACAAGCTGATCGAGGAATTCATGATTGCGGCGAATGTCGCCGCCGCCGAGACGCTCGAGCGCTTGCGCCGGCCTTGTCTCTATCGCATCCACGACGCGCCCGATCCGGTGAAGATTGCGGCACTCAGCGAGTTTCTCTCTGAGATCGGGATTCCGGGCGTGAAGCTCGCCAAAGGCCAGGTGATACGCCCGCGCCACTTCAACGATATCCTGAAGAAGGTCGCCGGCACGGCTTACGCCGCGCTGGTGCCGCAGCTCGTGCTGCGCTCGCAAGCGCAAGCCGTTTACAGCCCAACCAATATCGGTCATTTCGGCCTGGCGCTGCGCCGCTATGCGCATTTCACGTCGCCGATCCGGCGCTATTCCGATCTCGTCGTGCATCGTGCGCTGATCGCGGCGCTCGGTCTCGAAAGCGGCGAAACGCTCGCGCCGGGCAAAGACCTGGTCGCGCTGGGCGAGCACGTGTCGATGACCGAACGCCGGGCCGCAGCGGCCGAACGCAATGCCGCCGATCGCTACATCGCCGCCTATCTTGCGGATCGTGTCGGCGCCGAGTTCGCAGGCCGCGTGAACGGTGTGACGCGAGCTGGGCTGTTCGTAACCTTAAGCGAGACCGGTGCCGACGGACTGATCCCGATCCGTTCGCTGCCCGAGGATTTTTACGATCATGACGAGGCCCATCATCGTCTCGTGGGGCGGCGCTTTCGGCGTAGCTTCAGCTTGGGCGAAAACGTAACCGTGCGCCTTGCGGAAGCGAACACGGTTACCGGCAGCCTGCGTTTCGATCTTGTTCCGGACAATTTGCCGCAGCGAAGCAAGCGCTTAGATCGGCCTCGCGCGCGCCGTTGGTAACGCTACTAACTCTTTATTCTCTTGCGCCACGGGACAAGGCCCGGCAACATTGAGGCGCTTTTGTGGCCTCAATTAGATGGTATTTCCTTAACTATGACAGGTGCAACCGGACGTCGTAGCACCTTGCTGGCTGGGCTCGGGGGCGCTTGGTCGCGCCGCTGCGCCGCCGGCCTCACCGCTCTCACCCTTGTCGCCTGCGCCGGCACAAATGCCGACCGGCCATCCGCCGCTCAATCCGATGAGCGGCGTCTCTTTACAGAGACCGACGAGAGCATTCTCGAATACCATATCAAGCAGGTGCAGCCGGAGCAGCTCGCGCTGACCGGTCTCGCGCATCTCGACACGATCGATCCGCAGGTCTCGATCGACCACACGCCGGGCACCGTGACCCTGCGTGTCGGCGACAAGACGCACAGCTTCGACGCGCCCGGCGCATCGGAGCTCGTCGACTGGAGCGTCCTGACAAGCAACGTCCTCGACCAGGCGCGGGACATGTCGCCGCTGATCGCCGCGACGTCCCCGGACAAGCTCGAGGAAACCGTTATCGACGGCGCGCTTGCCAAACTCGATCCATATTCGCGCTATGTGCCGCCGAATGTGGCCCGCGAGCATCGCGCGACGCGCGACGGCTTCGGTGGCATCGGCATCACGCTCGATATTAAAGAGAACGACGTGCGTATCGCCGGCGTCTTGCCGGACACGCCCGCCGCAAATGCCGGGCTCATGCCGGGCGACCGCATCGTCGCGCTCGACGGCGTACCGGTCGAACAACTCACGCCTGACGCGATCCGTCAGCACCTGCGCGGACCGGCGCAAACCATGGTGCAGCTGGCCGTCGCGCGCACCGGGCTGGCGCAGCCCCTCAACATCGCCGTGCAGCGTGCGCGGATCGTTCCCGACACGGTCAGCCTCAACGAAAAGGGCGATATCGCTTGGCTCAAGATCGCGCTCTTCAACCAGGAGACGGGCGAGCGCCTCGCCGAGCTCTTG
>DATGLO010000286.1:0-2015 GCA_035294105.1 Allostellaceae bacterium | reverse complement strand
CGACGGTTCGGCCGATGAGAGTTCCCATCGGCTTCGAGATTTTGCGGCAGACGCTGACGCTTCGCTATTACCGGCTCTACGTCCTCGGCAACATCACCTCGAATCTCGCGACCTGGACGCAGCGCATCGCGATGGGCTGGCTCACCTGGGAGCTGACCCATTCCGCGGCCTGGCTCGGCGTCAACGCGATCTGCGAGGCCGGACCCAGCATCGTCATCGGCATGTTCGCCGGCGCGATCATCGATCGCGTCGACCAATTCAAGATGCTGCGCATCGCGCAACTCTGGTCGCTGATCTATTCGGCGGCGTTCGCGGTCCTCACGCTCACCCACATCATCGACATTTGGCAACTGACGACGCTGGTGCTGCTGCGCGGCGTCGTCATCGCCTTCTATCGCCCGACCCGCTCGACGGTGATCTACGGGCTCGTCGGCCGCGAATTCCTGCCGTCGGCGCTCGCGCTCAATTCGATGATCTTTAACACCTCGCGGTTTTTGGGTCCGGCGATCGGCGGCACGATCATCGCCTGGGCCGGCACCGGCTGGAGCTTCGTTTTCGCCTTTGTTCTTTACTGCGTGATGACGGTGGCGCTGCGCGAGATCGGGCGCGCGGGCCTGACCTTACCGCCGGTGACCGACACGCAGCGGCGCTCGATTTGGCACGAGACCTTGGGCGGCATCCGCTACATCCTCGGCCACGAAGGCATCCGCCTACAGCTTTTGCTGTTGATCGTCACCTCGCTCGCGGCCAAGCCCCTGCCCGATCTGATGCCGGGCTTTGCCGGTCAGGTCTTCGATCGCGGCTCGAGCGGGCTCGCGACGCTGTTGTCGTGCGAAGGCATCGGCGCCCTTGTCGGTGCGATCTGGATGACCTCGCGCGCGAGCCTCACCGGCCTCACCCGCATCACCCTCGCCAACATCCTCTTGATGTCGGTGACGATCCTCTTGTTCTCGCAAACGCGGGCCTTCTACATCGCCGCCCCGATCAATGCCTTCATCGGCTTCGCTTTCATCGTGCAAAGCATCAGCAACCAGACGCTGATCCAGTCGGCGATCGAGCCGGGCGTACGCGGCCGCGTGATGAGCATCTACGGCATCATCGCGCAGAGCCTGCCCTCGCTCGGCACCCTCACCATGGGCGCGATTGCCGCCCATACCGGGCTGCGGGCGCCGGTCGCGGTCGGCGCGATCATCGTCGGCCTGCTCTGGGCCTGGGCGTGGCGGCTGCGCGTGCCGCTCGCGGCAGCGCTCGAGACCGAGCCGCGCGCGATGGCGGCGGATTAGTCCTACCGATATTTCCATTAGGCATAGACGATCAACCGTTAGTACCTATTTTCCACCGAAAACCGGCTTAAATACATCGCAAACCCCGCACCTATTAACCGTTCTCTTACGCCCCCATCGCACGATGAGCGCCCGACTTCCTAGCGCGATGGCCGCGAAAGCCCCTGTGCGAAAACGAGCGTCGATCACAGTCCTGTTGCAGGCGGTTACCGGCCTGATGGCGCTCGCCCTCATCGGCGTGTTCGCGACCGCGGCCGAAAACGCCTTCACGCGCCGCGTCGCCGCCGAGCATATCCGTGAAATCGTCGGCATCTCGCGCGACCTCTTCATGGCGATGCAGACGATTCGCGTCGAGCGCGGCACGGGCAATACCGGCATCGAGACGGCGACGCCGATCGATCGCGAAACCGAGCGCGAGATCGCGGCGTTACGCGTGCGCTCCAACGCCGCGCTTGATTCCGCGCTCGCGCAGATCGCACAGATGGGGATTCCGAGCTCGGACAAAGACGTCGCCCAGATCCTCGACGCGCGGGCAACCTTCGATCGCATCCGCAGCGCTGTCGACGCCGCGCTTCAACAGCCGAAGGATCATCGCCTGCCGGGTCTCGGCGGCCTGTGGGTCTCGGGCGGCGGCCGGCTCGTCGATTCGATCGACGCTATGTCCGAGCGCTTGTCGGGCGAGATCAATCAAGCGGATCCATTCATCGCCGAGATGATGAAGATCAAGCAGGT
>DATGLO010000285.1:0-14216 GCA_035294105.1 Allostellaceae bacterium | reverse complement strand
GAAGACGAGATCAAGATCGAGATGGTGGCGCCGCGCACCTGGACCTATTACACGACCTTGGAGGCGCGTTGGGATCGCCAGCCGGCCTCGGGGATCGGCGCGCTGTTTCCGTAAGCGGAAGTGAGATATGAAATTCGGGCTTTTCTCCAACGGCCAGCGGCGCAACCAGGTCGCCAAGGTGAGCTATCAGGAAGATCTCGACGAGGTGATCCTCGCCGACGAACTCGGCATCGACGAGGCCTGGATCAGCGAGCACGGCGTCTTCGTCTCGTATCACGCTCCCGATCAACTGCCTTCGGCCGACCCCTTCATCTGCAAGGCCGCGGCGCTGACAAAGCGCATCAAGATGGGACCCGGCATTCGCGCTTTGCCGTATTTCCATCCGCTCCAGGTCGCGACCGACGCAGCCGTTTGCGATCACCTGACCGATGGCCGCTACATGGCAGGGTTCGGTCTCGGCATCGGCAGCGGCGGCGGCTTGCGCGGCGTGTTGCCGGCGCCGCAGCGCGACATGATGCAAGAAGCGATCGACATCATCCTCAAGGCGTGGACCGCACCCGAGCCGTTCGATTGGAACGGCAAGGTCTGGCAAGGCAAGAACTGGAAGATCATCCCCAAGCCGCTGACGCAGCCGCATCCCAATGTCGGCATTGCCTGCGCGCGCAGCGACAGCACCTTGCATATCGCCGCCGAGAAAGGGTTTTTCCCGCTGCTCTCCTGGACCAATCCGGCCGAGCAGATCGCAGCGATGATCCAGACCTATCTCGACACCCCGAACCCGGCCGATCCGCCACGACGCGATCGCGCCCGCGTCGCGCGTTACGTCTATGTCGCGGATTCCGTCACCCAGGCGAAGCGCGATCTGCGCAACGCCGATCTGGTGCCGATCCGTAGCGGCAATCGGCTCGCGGCGCATATTCCGCCGGGCGGCACGGTCGAGGATGTGACCGTCGACATGCTCATCGACAAGGAGCTGCTGTTCTGCGGCCCGCCCGAGCAGATCGAGCGCCAGATCAAGGATTTCTATGCCGCGACCGGCGGCTTCGGCACGTTCCTGCTGGTGACGGGCAAGGATTGGGGCTCGAACGAGCAGCGCGCCGAATCGATGCGGCGCTTCATGGCGGAGGTTGCGCCAAAAATTGCGCCGCTCGCCTGCGTTTGAGCAGCGCTGCCGCAACAGGGGGAAGCATGTTCCAGCGATCGATTTCGGGCTTGCTCGCGCTTCTTCTCTTGGGCGCTTTTGCCGGCGATGCGTCGGCGCAAAGCAACAAGGTCACGGTCGCGGTCGGCGGCAAGACGATCATCGCTTATCTGCCCTTGCCCGCCGCCTATTATCACGGCGATTTCAAGAGCGAAGGCCTCGACGTCGACATCCAGGACGTGCAGGCCGGGCCGAAAGCCGTCGAGGCCCTGGTCGGCGGCAGCGCCGATATGGTCTATGGCGCGATCGACTATGCCTTCCTGCTGCAGCCCAAGGGCGTGCAGATCAAATCGATCTTTCTCGGCGCGCATCTCTCGGCGATCGTGCTCGGCCTGCCGCCCGACAAGGCGCGCGCCTATAAGGGCCCGGCCGATCTCAAAGGCATGACCATCGGCGTGACCGGTCCCGGCGGCGCGGCCGAGAACATGCTCCGCATCATCCTCGCCAAAGGCGGGCTGACCCTCAACGACGTGACCTCGGTCGGGGTCGGCTCGGGCTCGACCGCGATTGCGGCGATGGAGACGGGCAAAATCCAAGGCATCTCGCTTGCCGATCCAGTGATCACGCGGCTGACGGTCGACGGCTTTATCCTGCCGGTGGTCGACACCAGGACTCTGGCCGGCCAGACCTATGTCTATGGCGGGCCGGCCGCGCTGGCCGGGGCGACCACAACCGCCGATTACGTCAAAACCCACGCGGACACGGTTCAGCGGTATGTGACGGCCTTAGTGAAGGCGGTGAAATGGCTGCATACCGCCTCGAACGAGGAGATCATCAAGCTGCTGCCACCGGAGTTCTATGGCGGCGATAAGGACATCTTCGACAAGGTGTTGACCGCCAACAGAGACATCTTCACCGCGGACGGGCGGACCACGGCCCAGGAACAGCAGATCGCCTATCAGCAGGTCCTCGATACCGGCCGGCTGGCCAAGAGCCAAGCCATCGATATGGCGGCGATCTTCGATTCACGGTTTGTCGACCGCGCCGCAAAATAGCGTCCGCCCTCTGCCACCCTGCTGCCGCTGCAAGATAAGCCGAGTAAAAACAGCGCTTTAGTGCCTGCGATTAATCTTTTTCATCGGTAAGGAATTTCCGGACTAGGAAAAACCTGGGGAGGAACCCGAAAGCGTGAATAAAAACCAGGGGTTCTCACGATTTTCTCTTGCTCTCCGTTCGCCTGGGCGACAATTTGGCTGCGGTCGCCTAGGCCATAGCGACGGCGAGTTGGAGGGAAACAATGGCATCCCGCAAAAAAGCGGCACCCAAGAAGAAAGCGGGTAAGCCGGCACCTAAGAAAGCAGCCAAAAAACCGGCCGCTTCTGCGAAGAAGCCGGCGCCGTCCGTCCCGGTCTTGGCCCGTCCCGTCATGTCTTCTCCCGCGCCTGCCCGCCCGGTCCAGCTCGCGACTCCGATCGGCGCGGCGCCGCGCCCGGCACCCCCGCCGCGGCCGAGCGCCGGTGCGGTGGCTACGGCTCAGGCGGCGGACGAGCGCCGCAAGGCTGCAACCCGGAAGCTCTTTGCCCGGATTCGCTCGCTCGAAGCCATCGTCGGTGCCGATTTGCGCAAGCGCGGCAGCCTATTGCTCTCGCAGGCGGTCGATCAATGGTATGCCGAGGCGACGAGCGGCACCGCCAGCGACGTCAGCATCACCAACGCCGCCCGTGCCGTTATCTCGCAGCTCTAGCTCGGCCTTTCCCTAAATCCGCAGCCCGCCGCTGGCCTCGATGACCTGGCCGGTGATCCAGCGCGCATCTTCGCCGGCAAGGAAAGCGACCACATCCGCGATGTCCTCCGGCTCGCCGACCCGGCCGAGCAGGGTTTCGCTCGCGATCTGCTGCGCCGAGCTCGGGTCGCGGGCGAGGGGGTTGAGATCGGTCCGGACCGCGCCGGGCGCGACCGCGTTGACGGTGATGCCGCGCGCGCCGAGGCGCTTCGCCGTCGACAAGGTAAGTGCCTCGAGCGCCGCTTTGGCTGCGGCATAGACGGGTGTCTCGGCATAACCGATCCGCGCCGCGGTCGAGCTCACATTGATGATGCGGCCGTAATCGACGAGCCGGTGCAGCGCCTGCTGCATCACGAAGAACGGCGCGCGCAGATCGATTGCGATCACGCGATCGAAATCTTCCGGCGTGACATTCTCGATCGTGTTGCGGCTGCCGATGCCGGCGTTGTTGACGAGGATGTCGAGCTGGGGCTTGTCGCCCCGCTGCCGCAGCGAGGCGTCGAAAGCGGCGAACAGCTGCTCCGCCGCTTTGGGCTCGGAAAAATCGGCGGCAATCGCGAAAGCCGATCCGCCCGCGGCGCTGATCGCGCCGACGGTGGCGTTGGCGGCGGCGCGGTCGCGGTTGAAATGCACGGCGACGAGGGCGCCTTCGGCGGCCAGACGCAAGGCGATGGCGCTGCCGATGCCGCGGCTGGCGCCGGTGACGAGAGCGATCTTCCCGGGGAGCGAAGCCGTCATGCTCAGGGCGCGAGCGGCACGACGTAGCGCCTGTCGATCACGCTGTTCACGTCGATGCGGTTCTTCAGCATGCCCTGCGCGACATACCAGTCGATCTGATGCTGCAGGTCCTTCACATCGAGCTTCGCATCGGGATCGACATAAGCGATCGCCTGTCTGATCTGGTCCGGCGTTTGCCCGACATATTTCGCAACGACATCGAGCACGGCCGGCGCCGTGGGCCCGTCGTGGCGCTTGCCGTCCGGGCCGACGAAGGCGGCGACGTAATCATGCGCGCCGCGCTTATAGGCGCGCAGGAAACGCTCGACAAAGCCGACATTGTCGGCGTTCTTCACCGTCGTGAAGATCGACGACAGCTGCCACGGCACCTCGTCGCCGATATAGCCGAGGAGATGCGTCTTTCCGCTTTTGATACCGGGCATCAGGATCGTCGACATCGTGACGGCGGCGTCGACCGAGCCGCCGGCGACCGCCGACGCCTGGTTGGTCGCGGCCTGGAGCGGCTCCAAATGCACGCTCGCGGGATCGATGTGATATTTCTCCTCGATCAAGGCGAGCGAGTAATGCGGCGACGAGCCGACGGTGCCGATCGAAATGGTGTGCCCGCCGAAATCCTTGAGGCTGCGAACGCCGGCGTCCCAGCCTTTCTGCGAGGCGACGAAGGTCATGCCCTGGAACCCCGGCGCTTCGCGCGCGAAGCCGCCGATGATCTTGAGCTTGTCGGCGAGGTTGAAGAAGCCGGCCGAGGTCGCGGCCATGCCGAAATCGAGATTGCCCGAGACCGTCGCCACTGCGATCGGCGGCGAAGCGTCGAAATAGACGAGGTTGACGTCGAAACCCTCGTCCTTGAAATAGCCGCGGTCGATCGCGAGGAACACGCCACCGAAGGTGGCGGCCTTGATCGCGCTGACATTGATGCGATCGAGCGCCTGGGCTTGCGACGCGGCGATGACGCCGAGCGCGGCAAGTGCGGCGACGAGGTACCCGCGAGTTCTGCGCATTATCTCCCCCAATCACGGATTCAAGCGCCGACCCGACGTCGGGCGGCCCATTGTGCGATCGAGCGGTCGATCAACGGACCCACGGCTTGCGCCGGGAAACGACCTAGACAAAAATATGAACCGTTACTGCGCCGCGGCCGTCGACATGCTCTTGAACAACGTGACGCCGCGCAGCAGGTCGATCGCCCGCACGAGCTGATAATCGTTGTCGGTACCGAAATTGCTGGAGTCGAGCGCCGCATCCGGCCGCGGCAGCGGCACCGCGCCGGGCGGCAGGTCGGCGTTCGTCGCTTTCGGCGGCGTTGCGGCGGCGGGCGTCGTCGCGGGCGCGGCGCTGCTCGTCGCCGGCGGTTTCGCGGCCGGCGTAGCGGGCGGCGTCGTCGAGGACGCGCCTTCCGGGCCCGTGTTCTTCAATGCGCCGGGCAGATCGGATTCGTGTTGGATCGTGCCTTGCGCGACCTGCTCGATCTTCGCCGGCTCGACCACGACGTCGGGCGTGATGCCGAGATCTTGAATCGAGCGGCCCGACGGCGTGTAGTAGAGCGCCGTCGTCAGTCGGATCGCGCCGCCGCTTTCCTTGACGGGCAATACGGTCTGCACCGAGCCTTTGCCGAAGGACTGAGTGCCGAGGATCACCGCGCGGTGATTGTCCTGCAGCGCGCCGGCGACGATCTCCGAAGCCGACGCCGAGCCGCCGTTGATCAGCACCACCATCGGCAGACCATGAGTTATGTCGTGATTGGGCTGCGCCTCGAAGCGGCGATTGTCGCGGCTCTGGCGTCCTTTGATCGAGACGATGTTGCCTTTGTCGAGGAAATCGTTCGACACCGACACGGCCTCGTCGAGCAACCCGCCGGGATTGTTGCGCAGATCGAGCACGACGCCGACCAGCTCGCCGCCGCTCTTTTTCTTCAGCGCCTTATAGGCGCTCTCGACGCCGTCGCTGGTGCGCTCGCTGAAATTGGTGATGCGGATATAGGCGATGTCCTTGCTTTCGAGCTGCGATTTCACCGGATCGACTTTGATGTCGGCGCGGGTGAGGGTGAGCTCGAACGGGTCGGCCTGGGCGCGGCGCACGGTGAGTTTCACCTGCGTGCCGATGGGGCCGCGCAGCTTGTCCACCGCTTGCTCCAAGGTCATGTCGGTGACGGGCTTGTCGTCGATCGCGAGGATAAGATCGTTGGGCTTCATGCCCGCTTTCGCGGCCGGCGTGTCGTCGATCGGCGAGACGACTTTGACGAGGCCGTTCTCCATCGTCACCTGCATGCCGAGGCCCCCGAACTCGCCGCGGGTCTGCACCATCATCTCTTTGTACTCTTTCGCATTCATATAGCTCGAATGGGGATCGAGCGCGGCGAGCATTCCTTTGACCGCGCCTTCGGCGAGCGTCTTGTCGGTCACCGGCTGGACGTAGCTCGCCTTCACCTGGTCGTAGATCTCTTTGACCAGGCTGAAGCTGACCTGGCTGGAATCGTCGTCGGACGCGGCGCCCGAGCTTGCCAGCGGCAGGAAGGCGATAAGCGCGGCAGAGGCCACGAGATTGAGCAAACGCATGGAAGTCATTCACCTATGGGAAAGCGCGAAGCTGCCGCGATTATAGTCGAAAAGCCGCGTGCCGTCGAAAAACCGGCGCATTCGTCATGCGCCGGCAATTCTAACGCAGCGGTTAAGGAGGACGCGTTGGACGCGTTGAATGGCCGGCGAGCGGACCCGCTGCGTTATTGCGGCGGCGTCATCGCCACCGGCTGCCAGGGCGAGGGACAGCTCGTGACGTAAGGGTAATAGGTCTGCGAGTCGGGGCAGAAATAATAGTAATTGCCTGACGGTCCCGGCGGGGGCGGCGCCGCGTCTTCCTCGTCGCCGTAATAGTCTTCGTCTGGGATATAGACGACGTCGGGAATGGAGGTGGGGTAGGGATAGACCGGCGCGTCGAAGAAATACCAGATCCCGTCGACGACGAACCACCAGCCGTAACGGCCATCGATGAATTGGTGGTGCCACGTGCCGTGCCGCCAGCGGTCGCGGTCGGCGGTCGTGAAATGCGCATAGTCGTGGCCGTAGAAATGCCCGCCGTTGAATTGCGTCGGCGCCGCACCGTTGTGGCTTCGCGCAAAGTTAGCATTGCGCGCGGCCGTATTCGCCGTTCGCGCCGGCGCGTTGTTCGGCGCGGCTTGGACCGACGCGCGCGGCGCTTGCTGTTGCGGCGCCGCTTGGATTGCGGGCGCGTTACGTTGCACCTGCGGGCTTCCGTTTCGCGGCGCTGCGTTTTGCGCCGGCCGCTGGAGCTGCGGCGCCGGCCGTTCCGGGGCCGCGTTCTGCGCCGGGTGCTGGTGGGGTTGCGCCGCCGGCGGGCCGCCCTGTGCCGGATGCTGGAACTGCGGCGGCTGATGCTGCTCCGGCGGCCGGTGCTGTTTTTGCTGCGGATGCTGTTGCTGCTGTTGCTGTTGTGGGTGCTGTTGCGGCGGCTGTTGCTGTTGCTGCTGCTGATGGTCGCGGTCGTGATCATGTTGGTCTTGCGCAAGGGCACAAGCGAGCGGTGCGGCCAGGATGAGGGCGGCGAGCAGGCCGATGCGAAAAGAAGAAGCGATCACGGACGGAACCCTTCAAGTCCAGACGGGGCATCCCGGCGGGAAGGCCGGACCGCGTCTCTTGCCGCTAAGCGCGCGGCGCGCAGGCGCGTACGACGACAACGCCGTCGGGCACCCTCTTATTCATCAAGGCCGCTAGGGCATGGCAGCCCCCGCTCCAGCACAACCGATAATCGGCGGTGTAGGGCGACAGGGTCAGGCGCAGTTCCGGCAAAGGCGGCAAATGCGGAACGTAGTGCCACCAGCCGTCGCGCAGCGTCGCGTCCGGCGGGGGTTCCATGCCGGCGCCGGTTCCTCGAATCCGCGCCTCGGTCAGCACCAACCTATCGCCGCGAATCCGGTAATCCTCCTGCCAATCGATTTTCTCGACCGAATGCGTCCAGATCAACGTGAATTGCGTTGTCGGCAAGCGGGCGTGATGAGCGCCCAGCGTCAGGCAAATGGCAGCGGCGGCGAGCCTCACGGCGCAGCGGTTGCGAGGGCGCGATGGCGCCAGCGGTGGAAGATCAGCAGCGCGGCGGCCAGCGTGAATCCCGCTTCATCGGTCCAAGGAACCGCCGCGACAATCAGGAAGGCGGCGGTTGTCGCGACGACGCGCTCGGCCCAGCTCATCTTGCCGAAGAGGAATCCCGTCGCAGCGCCGCCCCAAAGCGCGATCGAGACGGCAGCCTTGAAGACAATGTAGGCGACCGAGAGCAGCGTCCAATTTCCCTGCAACATCAGCGACGGATCGTAGACCCACATATAGGGAATGACATACCCGGCGAGCGCCACGCGCGTTGCGAGGAAGCCGATCTCGACATAACTCGTCTTGGTGATGGATGAGGCGGCGAGGGCTGCGAGCGCCACCGGCGGCGTCAGATCGGCCATGATGCCGAAGTAGAAGACGAACATGTGCGAGAGCAGCAGCGGGACGCCGAATTGAAGCAGCGCCGGCGCCGCCATCGCGCTGCAAACGATGTAGGTGGGGATGGTCGGCAACCCCGTGCCAAGGATGAGCGCCATCACCATCGTCATCAGCAGCGCGAGGAAAAGGCTGTGGCCAGCGAAGTCGAGGACGATGCGCGCGAGCTCGCCGGCAAGGCCTGTCAGGGTCGCGGTGCCGACGATGATGCCCACAAGCGCGCAGGCGATGCCGACGCCGAGCGCGCTCTTGGCGCCTTCGGCCAGGGCTTCGATCAGCAGCTTCACCGTGCGTCCGCGATCGGGTGCGACCAGGCAGAGCGCGCCGACCGCGCCGATGCCGACGAAGAGGGTCGTCTCCAGCGCCAGCACGTTGGTGACGATGAGCGCGCCGCCGACGAGGCCAAGGGCGATCCAAAAGCCGCCGCGCAGCATCGCCGTGCCGAGCGGCGAGACAAGTGCCTTGCCGAGGATCAGGATCATCGTCAGCGCCAGCCCGACCCAGCCGGCAAACAGCGGTGTGTAGCCCGCGAACAGCATGTAGACGAGGGTTGCGAGCGGCAGCGCCAGATACCAGTCGCGCTTCAAAGCGGCGAGGGCCGAGGGGCATTGATCTTTCGGCAAGCCGACGAGATGCGCGCGTCCCGCTTCGAGGTGCACCATCCAGAAGGCGCTTGCGTAATAGAGGAGCGCCGGAATCGCTGCCGCGGTGGCGATCGTCGCGTAGGGCACGTTGAGCGTCTCGGCCATGATGAACGCCACCGCGCCCATCACCGGCGGCATGATCTGGCCGCCCATGCTGGACGTCGCTTCGACGGCTCCTGCGAAAGCAGGGCGATAGCCGAAGCGGCGCATCAGCGGGATCGTGAATTGGCCGATCGTCAGCACATTGGCGATGCCCGATCCGTTGATCGTTCCCATAAGGCCGGACGAGATCACCGCGACTTTGGCGGGGCCGCCCTGGGTATGACCGACCGTACCCAAAGCAATGTCGTTGAAGAGCCGGATCATCCCGGCTTTTTCGAGGAAGGCGCCGAACAGGATGAACAAGAAGATATAGGTCGCCGAGACGAAGGTCGGCGTTCCGTAGATTCCGTCGGTGCCGAGATAAAGCGTGTCGATTACCTGATCGAAACCGAAACCGCGGTTGAGCAGCGGCGGCGGCAGGGAGCGGCCGAAGAGCGCGTAGGGGATGAACACAGCGCAGAAAACCGGCAGGCCCCAGCCCATCAAGCGCCGCGCCGCTTCGAGCAGAAGGACAATGACGGCGACGCCGACGGCGAGATCGAGCGTCGATGGCTCGCCAGAGCGTTGGATCAGTTCGGTCTCGAAGACCCAATGATAGAGGCCGAGAAGGAAAGCCAATCCACCGAGGCACCAGTCGTACCAGGGGATCGCGACCTTGCCGGTATCGGCTTTGCGCACGCGCACCAGCAGAAACGTCGTGAGCATCAGAAAGCCCACGTGCACCGAGCGGATGACCATGCTCGAGAACGGCGCGTAGGCAGCCGTGTAGATCTGCCACAGGCTGAAGATCACCGCGACGACGAAGATCGCCTTGCCCGAAAATCCGGGCGCGCTCAGCCCCGCTGCCGGATTCTCGGGATCGACCAGCTTATCGGGATCGTTCAAGGCGACGAGGGGATCGGCCGACGTCTCGCTCAGTTCGCAGCCCTCCTGTGCGTACCGCTGCGCGCGCTATTTCAACACGCCTTTTTCCTTGTAGAAGCGCTCGGCACCCGCCGCGAACGGCACGGGTCCCGGCTTGGCGGCATCGGCGAGCTTGATGTCCTTGGCCGCGGAATGCGCGGCGACGAGCGTGCCGAGATTGTCGAAAATCGCTTTCGTCATGGCGTAAACAATATTGTCGTCGAGGTCCGACCGGGTCACGAGGAAGTTCTGGATCGCGATCGCCGGCACATCCGCGTCCTGGCCCTCATAGGTCTTGGCGGGAATGACCGTCGGTTGGTAGGCGGGGTCGCCGATTTTCGTCACGACATCGGGCGGCACGGGAATCATCACGATGTCGACCGCGGTCGCGAGATCGCGAATCGCCGACACCCCGAGACCGGCCGAGATCAGGGTCGCATCGAGCTGGCGATTTTTCATGAGATCGACCGAGGCGCCGAAATCGAGATATTCGACCTTGGCGAGATCGTCGTAGCTCAGCCCCGCGGCCTTGAGTACGGCACGCGCATTGAGCTCGGTGCCCGACTTCGCGGCGCCCACCGACATGCGCTTACCCTTCAAATCGGCGAGCGTCTTGATGCCGGAGGCCTTGGTGGCGACGATCTGAATATAGTTGGGATAGATGGCGGCGACGTCGCGCAGTTTATCGAGCTTCTGGGTAAAGCCGACGTCGGTATCGCCTTTCCAGCCCTGGCTCAGCGCGTCGCCGAGGGTGAACGCGAGCTCGCCCCGGCCGACTTGTAATAGGCTCAGATTCTCGACCGAGGCCTTGGTCGCTTGCGCCGAGGATTTCGCGTTCGGAATGGCCTTGGCATAGATGTTCGCGAGCGCCACCCCGAGCGGGTAGTAGACACCGCTCGTGCCTCCGGTCAGCACGTCGATGAATTGTTGCGCCCGGACGGGCAGGCAAAACGTCGCCAGAGCGAAAGCGGTCAGGACGGGCAAGCCGATTTTCTTGAGCACGATATCCTCCTCCCACGAGCTTTGGCGATGGTTTGCCGGTTTCCGCAGCAAAGGGCAAGCGCCGTGTGAGTTGCCGTATTGCCGATCCGCCTTGACCCCGGCGCCGCGTTCGCCGAGTTTGTCGCTATGGTCTCGGACGGATCGAGCATGGCGCCGACGCTTTCGGCCGTCGTCATCGCCCGCAACGAGGAGGCGCAGCTCGGCGCCTGCCTCGAGCGGCTGCGTTTTGCCGACGAGATCGTGGTCGTGCTCGACCGCTCCACCGACCGCTCGGCCGAGATCGCGCGGCAATTCGGCGCCCGGGTGATCGAAGGCGCGTGGGAACTCGAAGGGCCGCGGCGCAATGCCGGGCTCGACGCCTGTCGCTGCGATTGGATTATCGAGGTCGATGCCGATGAGCGCGCAACGCCGGCGCTCGCCGCCGAGATCCGGCGTACGATCGCCAGCGCGTCGCACGATGTGTTCCTCGTGCCGATGGCCAATCACATCGGCGAGTATCTCGTGCGCTATGGCTGGGGCGCCTATAACGGCGTCGCCGCCAAGCCCATTCTCTTCAAGCGTGGCGCTAAGCGCTGGGGCGCGGGCCGCGTCCATCCGCGCATCGACATGACCGGCACGCGCGGCACGCTGACATCGCCCCTCGATCATTATGTCGACCGCGACATCGCCGATATGTTCCGGCGCCTCAACCGTTACACGGATCTTGCCGCGCTCGACGCGCTCGATGCCGGCGAGCGGCCGGCGATGAGCCGCGCCGTGCGGCGGGTCTTCAGCCGCTTCTGGAAGTCCTATGTCGCGCGCAAAGGCCATCGCGAAGGCGCTTACGGGCTTGCGCTAGCGACCTTCTCGGCGCTTTATCCGCTGCTGATCTATCTCAAGGTCGCGACCGCGCCCGGTGGCCGGCGCGGCGAGGGGAGCAGAAAACCGTGAGCTGGTTCGGCCGCAGGAGCGGCGATCCGCGGCCGTTGCCGCTGTCGGAGCGGCTTTATCGCCGCTTCTTTTTGAAATATCACGGCCGCTATCTCATCACCGAGCTGCAGCTGCGCGCGCGCCAGCAGAGCGTCGATTACATCGTCGCCGAGATGGGCGATGCGTCGATCTTCGAGGATCGCTGGGCGCTGTTGCGCCACGCCGCGAGCGAGGCGCCGACCGACGGGTTGATGCTCGAATGCGGCGTCGCCGACGGCGCGAGCCTCAGGTATCTCGCGAGCGCCATGAGCGCGCGGCGCTTCCACGGCTTCGACAGTTTCGAGGGCTTGCCGGAAGCCTGGACCGGCACCTTCGAGCAGAAAGGCAAGTTCGGCCGCGGCGGCGCCTTGCCCGAAGTGCCGACCAATGTCGCGCTCCATAAAGGCTGGTTCGACCAGACCTTGCCCGCTTTCCTTGCCGCCCATCCGGGCGATGCGGTCGCGTTCCTGCACGTCGATTGCGATATCTATTCCTCGACCGTCAGCGTGCTGCGCAGCTTGGCGCCGCGCCTCAGGCCCGGCGCAGTGCTGGTCTTCGACGAGTATTTCAACTATCCGAATTGGCAGCGCCACGAATGGCGCGCCTTCCAGGAATTCATCCGCGACACCGGCATGAGCTATCGCTATCTCGGCTTTGCGCAGAAGAACGGCCATGTCGCGGTGCGGCTGGGCGAGGAAAGCGACGCCGCCGCGCGCGCGGCCGAGCGGCGCCTTGCGCGCTGGGGCCTCGGCGCGACGGAATGAACCTCATGCGTTCGATAATGCTGGCTCTGGTTGCAGGCGGCTTGGCGCTCGCCGCAAGCGCGCGCGCCGAGACCGTTCAGGTCGGCCTCCTCAAGACCGTCGGCGCGGGTCCGATCTTCATTGCGGAAGAAAAAGGCTATTTCGCCGCCGAAGGGCTCGAGGTGAAGAACGTCGTTTTCGATTCCGCCGAGCCGATCGCCGTCGCCGTCGTTTCCGGCTCGATCGATATCGGCGCGACCGGCCTGACCGCCGGCTTCTATACGCTGGCCGGTCAGGGCGCGCTGAAGATGATTGCCTCGGAAAGCTTCGAGCGCCCCGGCTTTCAAGGCCAAGCAGTGCTCGCCTCGAACCGCGCCTGGAGCGCCGGACTCACATCGCTTTCGGATTTGTCGGGCCATTCGGTTGCCATCAGCCAGATCGGCGGCGCGCCGCATTACAGCCTCGGCTTGCTCGAAGAGAAATTCGGCATCGATCCGAAGAGCGTGCGCGTGCTGCCGCTGCAGTCGAACGTCAACCGCATCGCCGCCGTCACGGGCGGAACGGCCGACAGCGCGATCATTCCCGTGACCTATGCCATGCCGTCGATCCAGAAGGGCGATGCGAAGCTCTTGGGCTGGGTCGGCGATTACACGCCCTGGCAGGTCGCGGCGGTTTTCACATCGACCAAAGCGGCGAACGAGCGCGGCGACATGCTGAAGCGATTCTTGCGCGCGCAGCAACACGGTCTCGACGATTATCGCGCCGCCTTTATCGGCCCGGATGAGAAGCTGCAGTTCGGCCCCAGCGCGCCGGCGATCCTCGCGATCCTCGGCAAATATACCGGCCAGCCCGAAGCCGATATCCGGCTCGGCATCACCTATCTCGATCCGCAATCGCGCATCGATGTGAATGACGTCGAGCGCCAGATCGCCTGGTTTCGCGCGCAAGGCATGGTCAAGGGCGATTTCGACGCGACTGCGGTGATCGATCGCCGCTACGCCATTCCGCTGCCGGAGCGGTAAGCGCTACTGTCGCGGTTGCTCGTTAGGGAGGATGCCATGCGGATGTGGATCGCGCTTCTCGTCGCAGCGCTCTTCGGCATACAAGCCGCCGACGCGCAAGAGCGCGCCACGCTGGCGCTGCCGGCGATCAATCTAGGTTTCCTCAGCCGGTGGATTGCGGATGACGAAGGCTTCTGGAAAAAGCAGGGCCTCGGGGTCTCGGTTCAGGTGATCCAAGGCGTTGGCTCGACCAATGCGGTCATCGCGGGCTCGATGGATTTCGCCTTTGCCTCGGCGACGACGATCACGCGCGCGACGGCACGCGGGCAAAAGCTGCTCGCGCTCTCGACGCAATCGGAACAATCGGGCGAGGACATCCTCATTCGCAAATCGATCGCCGAAGCGGCGCATTTCGATCCCAATGCGCCGCTGAACCTGCGCGGCAAGGTGCTCGCCGGCCACAGTTTCGCCGTTGGCGGGGTCGGATCGATTCCCGACGTGATCATCAAAGTCGTCGCGCAAGAATCAGGCGTGCCGCTAACCAATGTCGTCACCAGCCCGATGGCGCCCGACGCTGCGGTCGCGGCTTTCGATCGCGGCGCCATCGACGGCTTCGTCTCGGGACCGCCTTTCGCGCAAATCGCGCTGCTTCACGGCACCGCCGTACTGGTGTCGGATGCGACGAAGGGCGAGCCTAAGCAATATTCGCCGGTATCCT
>DATGLO010000284.1:0-2537 GCA_035294105.1 Allostellaceae bacterium | reverse complement strand
CGGCGGAGCAGCTCGCAGAGCGGTTCCGCGCCGCCGGCGTCGACCGCAACAAGCCGATCGTCACCAGTTGCGGCTCGGGCGTCACCGCCTGTGCGCTGACCTTCGCGCTCCATCTTCTCGGCTGGGGCAAGGCCGCGGTCTATGACGGCTCGTGGTCGGAATGGGGCTTGGAAAATAACGATACGCCGGTCGCGACCGGCGCTTAGGGAGACGGAATATGACGGATGCGCTGCAACGCCTCCTCGACGAGAGCGAGATCCGGCGCATTCGCCGGCTCTGGGCGTTCGCACGCGACCAGGGCGATTGGGACACGGTCGCGTCGCTATTCCATCCGAACGCGCCGGTATCGATCTCGTGGTACAACGGGCCGGCCGAGGGCTTCGTCGAGAATTCGCGCAAGATGTTCGGCAAAATACCGCCGGAAGCGCGCAGCAAGCACTGGTTCGGCAACGATCGCCTGACCTTGAACGGCACCCGCGCGTTGCTCGAAACCGATGTCGAGGTGCGCGCCCGCGATCTGATCGACGGTCATCTCTTCGATTTCACCTATGAGGGCCGGTTCTTCGACCGCTTCGAGAAGCGCGACGGCGCGTGGAAGATCGCGCAGTGGACTTGCCTTTACGACAGCGACCGCGCCGCGCCGGCCGTGCCGGGCGATATCCCGCCGGGCTTTTTCGCCGAGGTCGATCTCAATGGCGTCGAGAGCCGCCTCGCCTATATGCGCTTTCGCCAGAAGAAGGTCGGGCGCCCGGGCGTGCCGGTCATCATCGGCGGCACCGAGGCCGAGGCGGCGCTGAAGCGCGACGCCGCGGCGTGGCTGCGCCAAGGCGCATCGTGACCCCGGTAACCGCCGCCGATGCGACCCTTCGCGCGCGCGAGCTGGCGCCGCTGCTTGCCGCTGAAGCCGATGCCATCGAGCAGGGCCGCGAGCTGACACCGCGCGTCGTCGCGGCGCTGGTCGAAGGCGGTTTCTATCGCTTGCTCTTGCCGAAAAGCCTCGGCGGCGCCGAAGTGCCGCCGGCGGTCTTCATCGATGTGCTCGAAGAAATCGCCAAGGCGGATGCCAGCACCGCGTGGTGCCTCGGCCAATGCGGCGTCTGCACCATGGTCGCGGCCTATCTCGATCCCGCGGCCGCGCGCGAGATCTTCAACGCCGCCGACAGCGTGCTCGCTTGGGGCGCGACAGCGGGCGAAGCGCAGGCCGTGCCCGGCGGCTATCGCGCGACCTGGCGCTGGCATTTCGCCAGCGGTAGCCGCCAAGCAAGCTGGATCGGCGCGCATGTGCAGATCGTCGAGCCGGACGGCAAGAAGCGGTTGAAGCCCGACGGCAAGGTCGCGGTGCGCACGATTCTTTTTCCGGCTTCGCAGGCGCGGCGCTACGACGTCTGGGATGTCGTCGGCCTCAGAGGCACCGGCACCGACGATTACGAGGTGCGCGATCTTTTCGTCGCCGAGCGTTTCTCGGCGTTGCGCGATGACGCCAGCGAGCGGCGCGAGAGCGGCCCGCTCTACAAGATCAGCACCAGCATCATGTTCGGCCTTGGCTTCGCCGCGACCGCGCTCGGCGTGGCGCGGGCGACGCTCGACGCTGCGATCGAGACGGCGCGGGGCAAGACCTCGCGCGACCTCAAAACCGGCATGCGTTACAACAATGTCGTTCAGGCGACGATCGGGCGCGGCGAAGCAAAGTGGCGGTCGGCGCGCGCCTATCTTCACGATGCTTTGGGCCAGACCTGGCGCGATCTCGAAGCGGGCCGGCCGCTGACGGTCGAGCATCGCCTGTCGCTGCGCCTCGCCAGCACCTGGGCGATCCACCAATCCGCCGAGGTGGTCGACGCCGCCTATCACATGGCCGGGGCGACGGCGATTTTCCGCGTCCAGGCTTTCGAGCGCCGCTTCCGCGACATCCACGCCATCGCGCAGCAGATCCAGGCGCGGGACATCCATTACGAAAGCGTCGGCCAGGTGCTGCTCGGCCTCGACCCCGAAGCCTCGGTCTTCGCGACGTAGCCTAGCTTCGGTCAGTGTTCCTGCGGCACCGGGTTGGGGACGATCGCGTCGCCGTGCTTGTGCTCGGCGCCGATCAGCATATAGACCGCGGGCACGACGAAGAGCGTGAAGAGCGTGCCGATGGCGAGGCCCGAGAAGATGACGAGGCCGATCGAGAAGCGCGACACGGCGCCCGCGCCGCTCGCGGTCAAGAGCGGCAGGACGCCGAACACCATCGCTGCCGTCGTCATGAGGATCGGGCGAAACCGGATCGCCGCCGCCTCCTCGATCGCCTCGCGCTTGGTCTTGCCTTGCTCTTGCAGCGCGTTGGCGAATTCGACGATCAGAATGCCGTGCTTGCTGATGAGACCCATCAACGTGACGAGGCCGACCTCGGAATAGATGTTCAGCGACGCGCCCGGCATCTGCAGGATCGAGCAGACGAGCAGCACGATCAGCGCGCCGGCGATCGACATCGGCACAGAAACCAGGATTACCACCGGATCGCGGAAGCTTTCGAACAGCGCCGCGAGCGCCAGGAAAATGAT
>DATGLO010000283.1:0-6260 GCA_035294105.1 Allostellaceae bacterium | reverse complement strand
CACCGAGGAGCATAAAGCGCCTCTTTGAACGGCGCCTGGCCGACGCGGCGATAGGTGTCGGGGAATTGCTCGCCGTCCTGGC
Organism: Allostellaceae bacterium; assembly: GCA_035294105.1. Lineage (GTDB taxonomy): Bacteria > Pseudomonadota > Alphaproteobacteria > ATCC43930 > CGMCC-115725 > CAIKMD01. Next base: position 6,178 of record DATGLO010000283.1, on the reverse strand, counting down.
GCAGCTTCATATAGACGCCGATCAAGGTATCGATTGCCGCGGGCACGTCGTCGCTCTTCACCGCAGGGCCGAGGATCGAGCCGATCGCGGCGTTGTGGCCGGCATCGCCGCCGAGGGTGATCTGATAGACCTCCTCGCCGTTCTTATCGACCCCCAAGAGGCCGATATGGCCGAGATGGTGATGGCCGCAGGCGTTGATGCAACCCGACATCTTGATGGCGAAGGGGCCGATCTCGTCTTCCTTGGCCGCCATGTGCTTGGCGATGCGCTGTGCCACCGGAATCGAGCGCGCGGTCGCGAGGCCGCAATAATCGAGGCCGGGGCAGCAGATGATGTCGGTGACGAGGCCCTTGTTCGATGTGCCGAGGCCGGCGGCGTCGAGCCGCTTCCAGAGCCCGTAGAGCGCGTCGCGCCGCACATGCGGCAGGACCATGTTCTGCTCGTAGGCGACGCGCGCTTCGCCGTAGCTCAGCTCGTCGGCGAGATCGGCGACCAAATCCATCTGATCGGCGCTGATATCGCCGCCGGTCTTGCCGACCTCTTTCAGCGAGATGGTGACGATGGCATGGCCAGCGACCTTGTGCGGGTGAACGTTGTTCTTCACCCAGCGCGCGAAAGCGGGATCGGCGGCGATCGCCTGTTGCAGAGAGGCTTCATCGACCGGCCGGCGATCGTATTCCGGCGGCGCGAAGGCCGAGGCCATCTCGGCGACATAGCTGTCGGGCAGCGCGATGGCCTCGCGATCCGAGGCAAGCCATTCCTGCTCGACCTCCTCGGCGTATTTCGCGGCGCCGAGGCTGTTCACCAGGATCTTGATGCGCGCTTTCCAGAGATTGTCACGCCGGCCATAGCGGTTATAGACGCGCAAACACGCCTCGATATAGGAGAGGATGTCGCGCCGCGGCACGAATTTCTTGATCGTCTGCGCGAGGTAAGGCGTGCGACCGAGCCCGCCGCCGACCACCACCTCGAACCCGACCTCGCCCGCCTCGTTCTTATGCAGATAGAGGCCGAGATCGTGCATCTTCACCGCGGCGCGGTCTTCCTTCGAGGCACAGATCGCGATCTTGAACTTGCGCGGCAGGAACGAGAATTCGGGATGGAGCGTCGCCCATTGCCGAATGATCTCGGCATAGGGGCGCGGATCCTCGATCTCGTCGGCGGCGGCGCCGGCGAACGGATCGGTCGTCGTGTTGCGGAAGGAATTGCCGCTCGTCTGGATCGAATGCATCTCGACGCTCGCCAGCTCGGCGAGGATGTCGGGCGTCTCTTCGAGCTTGATCCAATGGAGCTGGAGATTGGTGCGCGTCGTGAAATGGCCGTAGCCGCGATCGTATTTGCGCATGATATGGGCGAGCTTGCGAAGCTTCGCCGAATTCAGCATCCCATAAGGGATGGCGATGCGCAGCATATAGGCGTGCAGCTGCAGATAGAGCCCGTTCATCAGCCGCAGCGGGCGGAACTCGTCCTCGGTCAGCTGGCCGGCGAGGCGCCGGCGCACCTGGTCGCGATATTGCGCGACGCGCTCGTCGATGAAGCGATGATCGAAATCGTCGTAGCGATACACGTTGGCTCTCCGGAAAGCGCGGCGGCCTAGATCGAATAATCGTCGACACCCGAGGCGGCTTTATTGGCGTCGAGCGCGGTGTGGCCGGCCATCGGGCCCGTCGTCGGACCCGATGCCCGGATTCTTTCGCGCAAGGTGACCGGGCGCAAATGGTCGCCTTCGCGCCTCACTTCAATCAGCATCGGCCCGACCGCCGGCAGCGGTACCGGGCCGACTTGCGCCTCGGCGAGCAGCGCATTGGCGTGATCGTCCTCGGCGGCGAGCGCCTTGTCGATGAACGGGGTCCATTCGCCGGCGCCGGCGAAATAGATCACCGCACCGTCGCGCAGCCGGTTGCCGGTTACAATCTGCATAGGACGATCCGCATGCGCGCTTTCGCGTTACCGCGGCTGCGGTGCGGTGCGCAAATAGGGCTTCAAGGTCTTGAAGCCGGGGAACAGCGTCTGCGCCTGCTCGTTGCTGACCGCGCCGGTGATGATCACGTCATCGCCTTGTTTCCAATCGGCCGGCGTCGCGACCTTGTGCTTGTCGCCGAGCTGCATCGAATCGATGACGCGCAGGATCTCCTGGAAATTGCGGCCGGTCGCCATCGGATAGACGAGGATCAGGCGTATCTTCTTCTGCGGGTCGATGATGAAGACATTGCGCACGGTCTGATTGTCGGCCGGCGTCCGTTTCGACGGGTCGCCCGAGGTGCCCTCCGGCAGCATCTCGTAGAGCGTCGCCACTTTGAAATCGCTGTCGGCGAGCACCGGATAGTTCGGCGCCGCGCCCTGCGTCTCCTTGATGTCGTTGGCCCAGCGCTTGTGATCGTCGACCGGATCGACCGAGAGTCCGATCACCTTGACGTTGCGCTTGTCGAATTCGCCTTTGAGCCGCGCGACCGCGCCCAATTCGGTGGTGCAGACCGGCGTGAAATCTTTCGGGTGCGAGAACAGCACGCCCCAGGAATTGCCCAGCCACTCATGGAAGCGAATCGGACCCTCGGTCGAATTCTGGGTGAAATCTGGCGCGGTCGCGCCGAGCCTCAGCGTCATGACGAACCTCCTCTTTCGGTTTCCGAGCGGATGCCGCGGTCATTCGCGGCCACCATGGACCGATCTTTGCGCCAGCCGTAGCGGTCGATCCGTGCCGCCGTCAAGCGGCGGACCGTGGCATGATCGGCGCCGCTCCGACGCCAGCGCTGCCGCAGCGCACGCAATTCCTCGATGCGCTCGCGCCATTCGGGACCGATACGGGCGGCGAGCAACTGCTTGATCTCGGCCGCCGCGCCCGGCGCCGCGCCCGCGGTCGAGATCGCGATGGTCAGCGCGCCGCGGCGGAGCACCGCCGGCGCGTGGCTGTCGGTCAGCGCCGGCTCGTCCTCGACATGAAGGATCGCCCCGGCTTCGCGCGCCAAGGCGGCGAGGGCGCTGCGCTCGGGCTCCGGGACGTCGGCGATAAAAACGAGATGCGCGCCGCGTAAGTCGTCGAGCCGCGGCCAATGGGGCTTCAGCCTTGCGCCCGCGGCTTCCACCAGGGCGGGGGACGGCCGCGCCGCGTAGACGCTGAGGGCGCGCGCGCCGGCGACTTCGAGCCACCGCAGCCGGCTCACGCAGGCGGCATCGCCGCCCAGCAAAACAAGGCGCAACCGCGCCAGATCGAGCGACAGGGGAAGCATATTTCCCGCGCAAAACCCGCTAAATAGGATGTCTCAATAATATATTTCACGGAACTTTATGTTTCAATAGATATAATATACAATATAATAGTGTTAATATTAGGCAAAAGAAAGGGCGCCGCGCGGCGCCCTTTCCCCGATTGTCTTAATCGATGCGCGATTAATGCGCGGCGGCGGGCGCAGCCGGCGGCCGGATCGAGATGTTCTGGCTCTTCAGAGCCTCGACCACCTGCTTGGCCTGCGGATCGCCGGCTTGAGCGAGCTTCGCCGTGTCGCCGGCAAAGGCATCGACGGAATCGCGCAGGCGGCGAGTCTGCTCGACGGCCCTTTCCTGGCCGCTGATGACGTTGGCAAGATTGCTCCGGTCGCGCAGCAACTGGATCGTCTGGAAGCCAATCGCCGCAAGGAATGCGATCGACAGCAACGCGACCGCAATGCTTAACGACGGGCTGCCTTCGCGGCCGCTGAATTTCTCGAAAACGGTCATCACTTGCCTCCGGCGGCCTGGGCGGTCGGCCGAATGTTGTAACGCGCAAGAAGCTGGGTGAAGGCGTCGTCCTTCGGATTGTTGGCGGCGATAGCGCTGCGCACCATTGCCTGCTCGATCCGCACCAGATCGGCGCCTTGGTTGATGAGTTGCTGGCGTTGCGTCACGGCCAGTTGGCTCGCCTGGTTGGTCGAGACCAGAACCGCGTTGAAAATGACGAGCGTCAGGCTGAGGCCGGCGGCAACCGTCGCTACCCAATTGGTCATGATCCATCCTTCCTCGTGCCGCCGTGCCGACGCCGCAAAACCCATGCTGCGCCGCCCCGCGGGCCGATTTATGCTGTGATGGTTATGGCTTGGAATCCTCAACAATACCTTAAGTTTGCCGGCGAAAGGCTGCGGCCCGGCTTCGATCTTCTTTCGCAAATCAACGACTTACCCGACGGCCCGATTTTCGATCTCGGTTGCGGGACGGGGCCGCATGCGCGCGCGATCGCGGCGCGCTGGCCGGACCGCATCGTGACGGGCATCGACAACTCCGCCGCGATGCTGGCCGAAGCGGCGAAAGAGCCGTCGCCGATCCGCTGGCTCGAAGGCGATATCGCGCAGTGGCAAGCCGATATGCCGGCCGCCCTCATCTATTCGAACGCGACGTTGCATTGGCTCAATCATCATGAGCGCCTTTTTCCGCGATTGCTCGGCATGCTGACCGAAGGCGGCGTGCTCGCCGTGCAGATGCCGCGCAATTTCGACAATCCATCGCAAACCTTGCTGCGCGAGACCGCGGCGAGCGGGCCGTGGGCGACGGTGCTCGCGCCTCTCTTCTCGCCCGATATCGAGACGCCGTCGATGCTGAGACCCGACCCCGTCAACACGCCCGATTTCTATTACGATCTGTTGATGCCGTGCGCGCGACACGGCATCGATCTATGGGAGACCGAATACGTGCACCAGCTGCAAGGCGAGAACGCCGTGCTCGAATGGATGCGCGGCACGACCCTACGGCCCGTGCTCGATGCGCTGAACGACCGGCTACGCGCCGGCTTTCTCGATCTTTACGCGCAGCGTCTCGCCGCCGCGTTTCCGCGCCGCGACGACGGCAAGACTTTATTGAAATTCCGCCGCCTCTTTTTGGTGGCGCGCGCCTGACAGACGGAGGGGAGATGGCTTACTGGCTGATGAAATCCGAGCCGAGCGCTTATTCCTGGGACCAACTGGTCAAGGACAAGCGCACCAATTGGAGCGGCGTGCGCAACTTTCAAGCCGCCGCCAATCTCAAAGCGATGAAGATCGGCGACCGCGCGTTCTTCTATCACTCGAACGAGGGCCTTGCCGTCGTCGGCATCGCCGAGATCGTGAAGACGGCTTACCCGGACCCGAGCGACAAGACCGGCAAATTCGTGCAGGTCGACATCAAGCCGGTCGAGCCGCTGAAAGAGCCGGTGACGCTCGCGGCCATCAAGGCGGAGCCGAAGCTCAAGGAGCTGAAACTCGTCAAGCAAAGTCGCTTATCGGTATCCCCGGTCGGCGCCGAGGAATGGAAGACCATCTGCAAGATGGGCGGCGTCAAAGGTTGAGATTACTTTGCGGTGAAGCAGATATCGCCGAAGGCGAAGGCCGCGGCTTCGTCTTCGGCAGCGGCACCGAGCGCGAGGCGGTTTTCGTCATCCGCTGGCGCGGCGCATTCCACGCCTATCGCAATTCCTGTCCGCATGTCGGCACGCCGCTCGACTGGTCGGAGAACCGCTTCTTCGACAGCGAAAACGAATTCCTGATGTGCGGCACGCATGGCGCCGTATTCCGGCCCGAGGACGGCTTCTGCTTCGAAGGTCCGTGCCGGGGCCGCTCGCTCGCGCGGATCGAGATCAAGGTCGAGCGCGGCAAAATTTATTGGGTGAACTAACCGTCTGCGTCATTCCCGCGTAAGCGCGATCGGGGAAGCCGCGCGCTGTTAGCTGGGTGCCCGCTTGCGCGGGGGACGACGAACAGGCGAGAAGTCGACCCTTCGGTCACACGACGCGGAAATTCTTGAACTGCCAGGGATCGCCCTTGTCGAGATCCTCGGGGAAGAGACGCTCGCGATCGACCAGCGGATTCCAGTCGCTGTATTCGCCGACAACCTTGCCGAGATAGGGCTTGCAGATTTCGAGAATGCGCTCGTGATCGACCTCGTCGGGCTCGACGATGCCGCGGTCGGGATGCTCGATCGCCCAGATCATGCCGGCGAGCGCCGACGCCGTGACTTGCAGCGAAGTCGCGTTGTTGAAGCGGACCAAACGGCGCGCTTCCTCGACTGAGAGGCGCGACCCGTACCAATAAGCGCCTTTGGCATGGCCCATCAGCAGCACGCCGAGCTCGTCCATGCCGTGCTCGATCTCGTCCATCATCAGCCGCTTGCTTTCCTGCAAGCGGAAATTCTTGCCCCAGAGCTCGTGGACCGAGAGCACCGCGTCGTCGCAGGGATG